>WOUV01000022.1 GCA_009773045.1 Rhodospirillaceae bacterium
GGCAAGGCGCCGTCCGACCAGACGGTTGAAAAGGGTAGACTTGCCGACATTGGGCCGGCCTACGATGGCAACGACGAAACTCATGATGGGGCCTGAAATGAATGATGATGGATCCGACTCAGCCGCCTTGGCGCATCATGCCCTTCGGCGTGCCGTCGCGGTCGACCCGTGCGCGTGGATCGAGAGGGACGCTCACAGGGACGATATTCTGTCAGGAATTTTTAAGGATGTCTCACTGTCGTTGCAAGACCGGTAGGAGCTGTCTTTTCGTTTCCCGGCTTTTTTTCCGTTCCCGCGATTTAAAAGGCATTCAGGATTTTCGGAAAGGGGAGGGAATGGGCGTGTAGTTAAGAGTTATTCGCATTCAAGAGTTAAAATCGAACGGCGATGAAAAAATCCGCTGGATTCCTTTTGGATCTCTACATTATGATCCGTTAATGTAAAAATCTGTCGGGGATGCAGGTCTCAGGGCAGGGAGAGGGCAGGGCGCGAGGGAAGGAGTGAAGCCGTGGCGGAGTCTTGAAGAAAGGAATCAAAACGCCAAGGACTCGCCGGAATGTCAAGCAATAATTGAGCTTTGTCATGATTGATTGAATGCAAAGTGCATTTTTTTGAGCATCGTCGTCCTTTTATGAGACTGTGAACTGAATTGTTCGTGAATTGTTTGTGGAATATTCATGGAGACGACACTGTTCATAAGGGATTTTGGGCGTGCGGAGGAGCGCGCTGCACGATGGGCCGGGTGGTACGGAATCGGTTCGCGGCCCGTTTTGTGTAAAGGTTCCGTTGATCGCGGAACGCAGGAGCCGATCGCAAAGTCGTTGCAGGAAAGCTGGTGGGTGATGGCAGAGGAGAGGAAGCACAGAGCAAAGATGGAGACCGCACGGGAAAGAATCGTGTGGTATCCGTGCGGAATGGAGTATGTAATGCCCGTAATACGGGTTCTGTAGGGTACAAAGGCTGATGTAGGTGGAGCGGAAATCCGGTTTCTCAGGGCGCCGGGGGTGTCGATCGCGTGATTCAGCAGCGGGGAATCGTTGCGCTCAAGGGATCGATCTTTTCGCCAAGATGCACCATGGTTTGAGTGAGTTGTCCTCATGGTTTGAGTGGTTAACGACAAGGGAGACAATCATATGGCGAGACCTATGCCCAGCACGCCTCTTCTGGACCAGCTTGAAAGTGGTCCATGGCCGAGTTTCGTGACTGGTCTGAAACGCTTGGCTCAGGTGAAAGACAAACCTTACGCCGACATGATGAAGGATCTTCTAGGCCAGCTTGAATTGTCCTATGAAACCCGCAAGGGATATTGGAAAGGGGGGGTGGCGAGCGTTTTCGGCTATGGGGGTGGCGTCATTCCGCGCTTCTCCGAAGTCGCCGAGCAGTTTCCGGCATCGAAAGAGTTCCATACATTGCGCGTCATGCCTCCCGCGGGCATGCATTATTCAACGGATCTCCTGCGCCAGATGTGCGATATCTGGGAAAAGCATGGCTCTGGCCTGATCGCCTTTCATGGGCAGTCGGGCGATATCATGTTTCAGGGCACCAGCACCTCCAACTTGCAGGGGGCATTCGACGCCCTGAACGAGATTGGCTTTGATCTGGGGGGTGCGGGTCCGGCGGTGCGGACCTCGATGGCCTGCGTTGGGAGTGCCCGGTGCGAGCAGTCCTGCTTTGACGAACAGCGAGCCATGCGGGGGCTTGTCAACGCGGTGCTGGATGACATGCACCGTCCCTCGCTCCCCTACAAGTTCAAGTTCAAGGTTTCGGGGTGCGCCAACGACTGCGTGAACGCCACCCACCGTTCGGACTTCGCCGTCATCGGCACGTGGCGCGATGACATGCAGGTCAACCAGGCCGAGATCAAGAACTACCTTGCCAAGAACGGCCGCAAGTGGATGATCGATCAGGTCATCACCATGTGTCCGACCAATGCCCTTTCCCTGAATGATGACGACACGCTTGGCGTGGACAACAAATCGTGTGTCCGCTGCATGCACTGTCTCAATGTCATGACAAAAGCCCTGAAGCCGGGCAAGGATCGGGGCGTGAGCGTTCTTGTGGGCGGCAAGCGCACCCTGAAGATCGGCGATCTGATGGGGACGGTGGTGGTGCCGTTCATGAAACTCGAAACCGACGAGGATTTCGATCAACTGATCGAACTGGGGCAGAAAGTCATCGAGTTTTTTGCCGAAAATGCCCTGGAACATGAACGCACCGGCGAAATGATCGAGCGAATCGGTCTCGTCAGTTTTCTGGACGGCCTTGGCCTCGAGATCGATCCCAACATGATCAGCCATCCGCGCACCAATTCCTACGTGCGCATGGATGATTGGGACGATCAGGTGGCGATGTGGAATGCCCGCAAGCAGGCACCGCGGGCCGCCGCCGAGTAGACGTCTTGCGCAAAAGTGCACATTGAAAAAACCGGATCGTGAGGGCCACCTGCAGAAAGGTGGTTCTCGTCCGGGGGTAGTAATTATCAGCTTAGTCTTGGAGGCCATGATGTCAGAATTGCGTCGCCCGATCGAAAGCGGTGTGCCTGATCCTTTTCCTTTCATGCATCCGATGTTGAAAAAGAATTATGGCGCGTGGGCGTGGCATGACCGTCCGCGCGTGGGGGTTTTGCGTCATGTCGCCAAAAGCGGTGATGCGGTCTGGACTGTGAAGGCGGGCACCCAGCGGCAGATGGATGTGTTTACCATTCGCACGTTGTGTGATATCGCCGACCACTATGCCGACGGTCACGTTCGTTTCACGACGCGCTCCAATATCGAGTTCATTGTGGCCGATGAGGCGAAGGTGACGCCTCTGGTCGAAAAGTTGGAGGCGGAAGGATTTCCCGTCGGCGGCACCGGCAATTCCGTGTCCATGATTTCGCACACCCAAGGGTGGTTGCACTGTGACATTCCCGGTACCGACGCTTCGGGCGTGGTGAAGGCACTCATGGACGAATTGTATCATGAGTTCAAGCATGAAGAAATGCCAAACCGGGTGAAGATCACCACATCGTGTTGTCAGATCAACTGCGGCGGCCAGGGCGATATCGCCATCAATGTACAGCATACAAAACCGCCAAGAATCAACCATGATCTTGTGGCCAATGTGTGCGAACGTCCGGCGGTGGTGGCCCGCTGTCCAGTGGCGGCCATTCGTCCGGCGCTTGTCAATGGCAAGCCGAGTCTTGAGGTGGACGAGAAGAAATGCGTGTGCTGCGGGGCCTGCTATCCGCCCTGCCCACCGATGCAGATCAACGATCCGGAGCATTCGAAACTCGCCATCTGGGTGGGGGGCAAGCATTCCTCGACCCGGTCGAAGCCCACTTTTCACAAGCTGGTGGCGGCGGGTCTGCCCAATAATGCGCCGCGCTGGCCGGAAGTGTCGGAAGTGGTCCTGAAAATCCTGCGCGCCTACAAGGCCGATGGTCGTCCGTGGGAGCGGGTGGGCGAGTGGATCGACCGCATCGGCTGGCCGCGTTTCTTCGAAGTGACGGAATTGCCGTTCACGAAGTATCACGTTGATAACTACCGTGGCGCGCGCGCGAGCCTTAATGCGTCTGCACAGTTGCGTTTCTGACGCATCGTCTAACGCATGGGTGGTTCACGTGGTTGCAGGGGGAGATTATGAAGTTCGGCATTCTGGTCAATGAAGGACCATTCAATCATCAGGCGTCTGATTCGGCATACAAGTTTACCGAGGCGGCTCTGGCGAAGGGATACGGGATTTACCGTGTGTTCTTCTATTACGACGGAGTCAACAACGCGAACAAGCTGTCGGAGCCGCCATCCGATGACCGCCATATTGTCAGGCGGTGGTCTGAGCTTGGAAAAAAATACAACCTGGATTTGGTTGTGTGTGTCGCGGCCGCCCTGCGGCGGGGGATCAAGGATGAACTCCTGGCCGAAGGGTTCAGGATCTCCGGCCTGGGGCAGCTGATTGAGGCCGGTATCCAGTCTGACCGTCTGGTGATGTTCGGAGATTGAGGGGGAGAAGGAAATGTCTCAGGGTGACGAGCCGAGCTTTGAAACGGGCGTGGTCAAGAAATTTCTGTACCTGAATCGCAAGGCCCCCTATGGCACCGTCTATGCGCTTGAAGTTCTGGAAATGGTTCTGATCTCGGCGGCGTTCGAACAGGATGTGCATCTCGCCTTTGTCGATGACGGCGTTTATCAGATCCGCAAAGGTCAGGATACCAAAAGCGTCGAGATGAAAAGCTTTCTGCCAACCTATCGGGCGTTGGAGGGCTATGATATCGAAAAGCTTTATGTCGAAAAGGAGTCGATGGAAGAACGTGGGTTGACATCCGGGGATTTCGTCGTGCCGGTTGAGGTCATTGATCGCGCGGCCATGGGGAGCCTGATTGATTCCATGGACGTTGTTCTGGGTGGCTGAAAAGGGATAAAGAAGAATGCTGCATACGGTTAACAAGTCGCCCTTCGAGCGCAATGCCCTTGACGCCTGTCTGACTCATGCGAAAAAGGGCAGCGCCGTGTTGTTGTTCGAGGATGGGGTGTATGCCGCAACCAAGGGCACGGCGCCGGGGAACACGGTGGCCGGCGTGGCCAAGGACCTTAAAATATTCGTGCTCGGTCCGGATTTGAAAGCACGCGGGTACGACGAAAGCCAGGTGGTTGCGGGGGTCACGGTCGTCGATTACGGTGGTTTCGTCGATCTTGTGGTGGAACACGGCCCGGTCACGGCCTGGCTCTGAGAACAATGGGATTGCAAGAGTCGTTGTTGAACAAGGAGAGAGAGAGACATGAGCTATGAAGTGAACGGCAAGACCGTCGATCATGATGAAGAGGGTTACATCACCGAGATCGGTTCCTGGAGTGAAGAAATCGCCAAGATAATTGCCCAGGCCGAGGGAGTCGCCATGACGGACGAGCACTGGGAGGTGATCCGCTTCCTGCGCGAATATTACAACGAATACCAGATTGCTCCGGCGGTGCGCGTGCTGACCAAGGCCGTGGCAAAGAAGCTGGGGCCGGAAAAGGGGAACAACAAGTATCTTTATGAACTGTTCCCCTATGGCCCGGGCAAGCAGGCGTGCAAGATTGCCGGTCTGCCGAAGCCAACCGGTTGCGTTTGAACCCGTCGGGGGTTTTGGTGTCGTTTCGTTGTGGGACTCTGACACTCATGAAACATGGATCGACCGGCGAAACAATCGCGCGAGGGGGACGGGCCTCCCTCGCGTTCCCCTGTTCATCGTTTTGAGAGGAAGGCGGTGGAGTCATGTCGTTCGTGACGGTGGCCTATGGGGTCGTGTTCTATGTTGCAACGGTCGTGCTGGTCGTTGGGGTATTCAACAAAGTCGTGCAATTTGCCCGCGCCCCGGCGCCCCTCAAGATTCCAACCATGCCGGCGCCGTTGACACGACACGGCGCGGCGGGACGGGTGGCGCGCGAGGTGGTTTTGTTCGAAAGCCTGTTCCGGTCGGACAAGTGGTTGTGGCTGTTCGCGGTGATGTTCCATGCCGGCCTTTTGCTGGTGCTGTTGCGACATGTGCGGTATTTCCTGTCGCCGGAATGGGGCGTGATTTGGGATCTGGTGGTTCTGGTGCAGCCTTTTGGCCTGTATGCGGCGTTTGCCCTGGTGGGGGGCGGCATCATGCTGCTGGGGCGGCGGATGGTGCTGGCCCGCATCCGCTACATTACCAGTCCGTCGGATGTTCTTCTTTTGCTGTTGATTCTGCTCATTGGCACGAGCGGGGCGTTGATGACCTTCGTGGTCCACACCGACATCATCGCGCTGAAACAGTTCTTCGTCGGCCTGATGACGTTTTCCTTGAACCCTTTGCCGACCGATGCGGTGCTGCTTGTGCATCTGTTTTGTGTGGCGGTTCTGATGATCGTGTTTCCGTTCTCCAAACTTCTGCATGCTCCGGGGGTGTTTTTTAGCCCGACTCGCAACCAGTGTGACAATACCCGCGAACGGCGCCACATCGCGGCGTGGGCGGCCTCCCTGGAAAGCGATTGCGGTTCGTGAAAGAAGATGTCATGAAACATGAAATGCCTAACGAACTGCTTTTGCGCGAGAGTATTATTTCTTTCGCGCGTCCTCCAGCCTTAGGAACGGGAGGGGCGAAGTTCCCCCGGAAAGTTGTTTCGTTCGGTTGCATCTGATAAGGAGCATGCCATGGCCAAATTCGAGATTCCGGTGCTGAGCGAAGAGCCGGCGGAGGACGTTCCCGGGATCGCGGTCAACGCGATGGCCCATTCGCGACCATTCGTGGCCAAGCCCGAACATAACGCGCCGTTGGGCTTTCCCGGCGCCCTGGTGGACGATTGGCAGGAGAAAGCCCTGGGGCGCATGGGCGATCTGTTGAAACGATTCCGGTCTTTGCGGGTTTTTCTTGACAGTTGCGTCAAGTGTGGGTCGTGCGCCGACAAATGCCATTACTTCCTTGGGACCGGCGATCCCAAGAACATGCCGGTGGCGCGTCAGGATCTCTTGCGCAGTGTCTATCGGCGCTATTTCACCCTGCCGGGCAAAATGTTCGGGTCTTTGGTGGGCGCCCGCGATCTGACCCAGGATGTGCTGGAAGAGTGGTACACCTATTTCCACCAGTGTTCGCAGTGTCGCCGCTGTTCGGTGTTTTGTCCCTATGGCATCGATACCGCCGAGATTTCCATGGCGGCCCGTGACATCATGGACCACATCGGATACGGGCAGAAATACTGCAATGAAATCATCGCCAAGGTCCACAAGATCGGCAACAATCTTGGACTGCCGGGGCCGGCCCTGTCCAATACCTTGAGTGGCCTGGAAGAAGACGTGCTGGATCAAACCGGGCATGATGTCAAGTTCCCCCTGGACGTGGAAGGGGCGGATATCCTGCTGGTGACGCCATCGGCGGATTTCTTCGCCGAACCACACGTGGACGGGCTGATCGGCTATGCCAAGGTGTTCCACCAGGCGGGGGTGAGCTGGACCGTGAGTTCCTATGCCTCGGAGGCCGCCAACTTCGGCATGTTCATCGGTTCCTATGAACAGATGCACAAGGTCTCCAACCGCATCCGCAAGGCGGCCCAGGATCTGAAGGTCAAGCGCATCGTGTTCGGCGAGTGCGGCCATGCGTGGCGCGTGGCCTACAGCTTCCTCAATACGCTGGCCGGACCGTGGGATTTTCTTGATCCAAACTATCCCGTGCCGCAACATATCATCGAGTTCACGACCGATCTGATCCGGCGCGGGGGCGTGACACTCGACAAAAGCGCCAATGCCGGCATGGTTTTGACACTCCACGATTCCTGCAACGTTGCCCGTGGCGCCCGTATGGGCGACCAGCCGGGGGGGCAATTCGTGCTGCCGCGGGAACTGATCAAGGCGTGCGTGCCGAAATACGTCGATATGCATCCCGAGACCACTCACGACAAAACCTTTTGTTGCGGCGGCGGGGGCGGGCTTTTGACCGATGACTTGATGGAATTGCGCGTCAAGGGGGCAAAACCAAGGGTCGAGGCCCTGAAACAGGTGATGCGCAACGATGGCGTCACCCATATGGCCTCGTTGTGTGCCATCTGCAAAAGCCAGTTCACCAAGGTTCTGCCGTATTACGACATCGACATGGAAACCGTGGTGTCGATCCATGGTTTGGTGAGCAAGGCGATTCGGCTTGGAACGAATCACGTGTGAAGGTCACGTGTGAAGGGGAGAACATATTTGCGCGGGGGTAAAACCCCCGCGGGCATTCCATTTGGGCGCGGGGGGAGGGGGGAGAATATCCCTTCGCAAATTGGGCGCAGCGGGGGGGCGCTTGGCCGGACAACAAGGAACGGAGATCAGGAGAATGTCTGCTGAGACAGCCAAGAAACAAGACGAACGGCTGACGTGGCGCCGTTACAAGGATGGCGAAACAGAGCCTGACCATCTGACCGAAGTCATTTTCAGTGCCGGGTGGAGTCATAAATGTCCCACCTATGTGCATAAAACGCCCCCTTGCCAGGGAAGTTGCCCCTCGGGCCACGATGTGCGGGGGTGGCTGTCCATCGTGCGGGGCATCGACAAACCCAAAGGCGGCATGAGCATGGAGGAATACGCTTTTCGCCGCATGACGGAAGCCAACCCCTTTCCGGCGGTGATGGGGCGGGTGTGTCCGGCCCCGTGCGAGGACGGTTGCAACCGCAATCAGGTGGAAGATCACGTCGGCATCAATGCCGTCGAACATTACATCGGCGATTGGGCCGTTGAAAACGGCATCGGTTTCGATCCCGTGGAGCATGACAGCGGGCGTCAGGTGGCCGTGGTCGGTGGCGGGCCGGCGGGGTTGTCGGCGGCCTGTTATCTGCGTCGCCGTGGGCATCGGGTGACGGTTTTCGAGGCGGAGGCCAAGCTCGGGGGCTACATGCGCTATGGTATCCCCGGCTATCGGACGCCGCGCGATATGCTGGATGTTGAAATCAACCGCATCCTCGCCCTGGGCGGCATCACGGTGCGCACCGGCGTGCGGGTGGGCCGGGATGTGACGCTTGACGAACTGGAAGACTCCTTCGACGCCATCTTTTGGGGAATCGGAACCCAAGGAGGGCGCGGCCTGCCGGTGCCTGGTTGGGAGGGAACTCCGAACTGCGTGTCGGGTGTTGACTTCCTGCGCGCCTTCAATGACGGACGGTTGCAGTTCGTCAACCAGAAGATCGTGGTGGTCGGCGGAGGGGATACCTCTATCGATGTCGCCTCCGTGGCCCGCCGGCTGGGCCACATCACCGCGGTGCACGAAAAGGATTTGCCGGAAAACGTCGTTTGGGGCCACACGGCCCATGACGTCGCTTCCAGCGCGCGGCGGGAAGGGTGTGTGGTCACCTTGACATCCCTGTTCCCGATCGCGGAGATGACCGCCGCCGAACGGGAGGTTAACGACGCCCGGCACGAAGGCGTTATGCTCCGGGGTAGCGTCATGCCCCTTGAGATCCTGAAAGATCCGGAGGGTCGGGCGCGTGCCTTGCGTGTGGCCGAATGTCGCATGGAGGGCAACCGGCCGGTGGTCATCGAAGGGACCACCTTTGACCTGGAAGCCGATCTGATCGTTGCCGCCATCGGCCAGCGGGCGGATCTGACCGGTCTTGAAAAGCTCGACGGTGGTCGCGGGCTGATCGCGGCGGACCGCACTTACAGGGTGCAGCAAAAAGGGGGGGGGCAGCAAGGGGATCCTGTGCGGGGCCGGGGCAAGCATTTCGCCGGCGGCGATGTGATCCGTCCGCATCTTCTGACCACCGCCATCGGCCATGGCCGCATCGCCGCCGAAAGCATCGATGCCTTCCTGCGTCAGGGGGATGTAGAAAAACGGCCCAAGGTGGATGTCCACCACTGGAGCCTGCTTGAAACATTGCGTCAGGACGGGAAGGAGCCGGAGGCGTTCGCGCACGAGCCGGTGTGGGGCACCAACGCCGCAAACTTCGCCGTCCACAATTACGAAGATCGCGCCCGACAGACGATCATTACCGCCGATCAGCTGTTTCTGGGGCATTTCCCCTATGTCGGCCGCCACAAACGGCTTGAAAAGCCGGTCGATGCCGACAAGGTGCTGGGGCATTTCGAGGAACGCCTTTTGCGCTATGACCGGGCGACGGCCGTGGCCGAAGCCAGTCGCTGCATGAGCTGTGGCATGTGTTTCGAGTGCGACAACTGCGTGGTCTTTTGTCCACAAACGTCCGTTGCCCGCACGCCGAAAAAGGATTACGCACTGGGACGGTATGTGTATACCGATTACAACACCTGCATTGGATGTCATATCTGCGCCGATGTTTGTCCTGCGGGATATATTGAAATGGGGCTGGGTGACGGGGAATGAAAATGGCACTCTCCTTGGCGAAAAGGAGAGTGGGAGGGGGGGGGAAGCCCCCCCTCGCCAAAATGTTCAGTGTTTTTTCCGGCGGGGATGGACAGATCAAGGGAGGGAATTCGATGACCGAGGGCGTGTTGACGTTTCGCCGTTACGAGGATGGCGACAGTATACCTTACCATTACAGTGAAGACATTGTGATCGATGGGTATTCGCACAAATGTCCGACCTATATCCATCGCACGCCACCGTGCCAGGGCAGTTGCCCTTCCGGCCATGATGTCCGCGGCTGGCTGTCCATCGTGCGCGGTCTCGACAAACCGGCCAGTGGCCTGTCGTGGCAGGAATACGCTTTCCGCCGCATGACCGAAGCCAATCCCTTCCCCGCCATCATGGGGCGGGTCTGTCCGGCGCCGTGTCAGGATGGATGCAACCGTAACGTTCTTGAAGAGCATGTGGGAATCAATTCGGTCGAACAGTTCATCGGCGACTGGGCGATTGCCAACAAAATGACCTTTGCGCCGCCGTCTCGGGAAACCGGCCGGAAGGTGGCCGTGATCGGCGGCGGGCCGGGGGGGCTTGCGGCGGCATACTTCCTGCGGCGCCAGGGCCATGGGGTCACCATTTTCGAATCCTATTCCGCGCTTGGCGGCATGATGCGGTTTGGCATTCCGGGCTATCGCACGCCAAAGGATGTGCTTGACGCCGAGATCCAGCGCATTCTCGACATGGGGGTGGAGGTCCGCCTCAATACCCGGGTCGGCACCGACGTTGCCATGGCCCAGATCGAAAAGGATTTCGAGGCCGTGTTCTGGGCCATCGGCGCCCAGTCCGGCAACGCCCTGGGCATCGCCGGCGGCGAGGCGCCCAATTGTGTCAGCGGCATCGCTTTCCTGCGCGCCTTCAACGAAGGACGTTTGCATCATCTGCAGGGCCGGGTGCTGGTGATCAGCGGCGGCGATACCGCCATGGACGTGGCTGCGGTGGCCCGCCGCATCGGCCATATCGACCATGTGTCGGAAAAGGACCGGGCGGAAAACGTGATTCTTGGCCATACCGCCCATGATGTCGCCTCGGTGGCGCGTCGCGAGGGGGCGGACGTGTGGATCATCTATCGCCGGCCCATCACCAAAATGCCGGCCACCCGCCACGAACTGGAATCGGTTCAGAAGGAAGGCGTGGTGATCAAGGAAAGCCTGGTTCCGCTCGAGGTCATCCGGGGGCCGGACGGTCGCGCCACCGCGCTTCGGGTGATGCCGGTCGAGTGGGAAGGCAGCACCATGATTCCCCACGAGGACAAGGCGTTCAACATCGACTGCACCCTGATCGTGCCCGCGGTCGGCCAGGGCGGCGATTTCACCGGCATCGAGTCGTTGAACAATGGCCGCGGCCTCATGAGCGCCGATCGTTTCTATCAGGTGTCTTCCCACAAAGGGCATTTCGTCGGCGGCGACGTTATCCGGCCCCACCTTTTGACCACGGCCATCGGCCATGCCCGAATCGCGAGCGATTCCATTGACCACTATCTGGCACGGCAAGAGCTGGAGCGCCGACCCAAGGTGGATGTGCACCATTTCAATCTGTTGGGTGAGTTGTGCAGCCGCGGCCTGGAACCGACGCCCTATTCCCATGGGGAGGTGTGGGGCACCAACGAGGCGAAATTCGCCGTTCACAACTATGAAGACCGCGCGGCCCACGAAATCGTCACCCACGAGCGCCTGTTTCTGGGGCATTTCCAGCACACCCCCATGCACCGTCGCGCCGAGGTGGATATCGCCTCCAGCAACGTGCTGAGCAATTTCGACGAACGATTCACCGGTCTTGACGAAAAACAGGCGATTGGTGAGGCCAACCGATGCATGAGCTGCGGCCTGTGTTTTGAATGTGACCAATGCCTGATTTATTGCCCGCAGATCGCCATTTTCCGTGTGGGCAAAAAGGAACGGGCCATGGGGCGGTATGTGGACACCGACTATGCCAAATGTGTCGGCTGTTACATCTGCATGGACGTGTGCCCGACCGGTTACATCCAAATGGGCATGGGTGAGGACTGATCATGATCCGCCGGCTTGTCGCCCTGGCCGTGGTGGTGCTGATCGGCGCGATGCCGACGGTTCTGGCCGTGGAGGGGCTGTCGCCGCTGATTCCCCAAGGAAAAGGCGAGCGTTGCGTTGAGGAAACCGGTTTCATGCGGCGCAACCATATGGAACTTCTCAAGCACCAGCGTGACGAGACCCTGTACAAAGGCATCCGGACCACCCGGCACAGCTTGCAGGAATGTATCGCCTGCCATGCCGTGCCGGGGGCGGACGGCACGCCGGTCACGATCGCCAGCGAGAAACACTTCTGCAATGCCTGTCATGGGTATGCGGCGGTCAGTCCCGACTGTTTCATGTGTCATGCCTCAACGCCAGGACCGGATCGCCCGCCGACCATAAAGGGAGGGGAGCTATGAGCAACACCACGCAAGGTATCCGCGGCAGCCCCGTTGCGGCGGAAAACGTCGTGTTCAAGACCACGCCTGAATCCGCGACAGACCCCTCGCGGCGGGGGGTTCTGACGGGGGCGCTGGCGCTGGCGGTTGCACCCGGCGTTTTTCTGATCGGAGGCCGGGCGGTGGCCAAACCGAACGATCAGCCGGTATCGGAGTCGGTGCGCTGGGGGCTTCTGGTGGATGCCTCCCGATGCGCGGAGGGCTGTTCAGACTGTGTGGACGCCTGCCGTGAAGAACATGGATGGGGCGGGGCGGGGGGGAAACCGACCGATCCGCAGTGGATCCGCAAGGTTTCCCTTAAGGATCGAACGCGCACGGTCAGCCTGCCCGTCATGTGCCAACATTGCGAGTCTCCCCCGTGCGTCGATGTCTGCCCGACCGGGGCGTCGTTCCGGCGGGCCGATGGCATCGTGCTGGTGGATCGCCATATCTGCATCGGCTGTCGGTATTGCATGATGGCCTGTCCCTACAACGCCCGGTCGTTCGTGCACGAGGACATCGAGGGTCAGAAACCCCATATGCCACGCGGCAAGGGGTGTGTGGAGTCCTGCACTCTGTGCGCCCATCGAGTCGATCGCGACCAGCAACCGGCCTGTGTGGAACGCTGTGCGCACGAGGCCCTTGTGTTCGGCAATCTGAACGATCCGGAAAGCGTCATTGCGCAACGCCTCGCGGGTCAGACCAGCACCCGGATCCGTCCGGATCTGAAAACCAATCCGGGCGTTTATTATCAGGGTTTGTAGGAAAGCGGGCAGAACCCATGAGCATGCACACCACCATCACCTATCGTGAGATCGACGGGCGCAGCCCCGGGTATTTCGCGTTGCTTCTCGGGATCGGCGCGTTTCTGGCCCTGGGGCTGGGGGCCGCCTATTACATGGAACATCACGGCCACCATGTCACCGGCATGTCGAACCAGATCGTCTGGGGTGTGCCGCACGTGTTCGCGGTGTTTCTGATCATTGCCGCTTCAGGTGCCTTGAATGTGGCCTCGATCGCTTCGGTTTTCGAACGCACCTTGTACAAGCCACTCACCCGCATGTCGGGGCTGGTGGCCCTTGCCAGCCTGGCCGGCGGTTTGATGGTGCTGGTGCTTGATCTGGGACGCCCCGATCGTCTGATCGTGGCGATGACAACGTACAACTTCAGGTCAATCTTTGCGTGGAACGTGTTTCTGTACACGGGTTTGTTTGTCATCATCGCGTTTTATTTGTGGAGCATGATGGCGCAGCGCCAGGGGGCGCGCTTTTACAAATCGGCGGCGTTGACGGCTTTTTTGTGGCGCCTCGCGCTGACCACCGGTACCGGATCCATCTTTGGTTTTCTGGTGGCGCGGGAGGCTTACAACAGCGCCGTCATGGCGCCGTTGTTCATCGCCATGTCGTTCGTGTTTGGCAAGGCGATCTTTATGCTGATTCTGATTTCCACCTGTCATCTGACGGACCGGCCGCTGGGGCGGATCGTGTTGACCCGTCTGCAACGGTTGATGGGAATCGTTCTGGTGGCAACCTTTTATTTCGTGCTGCTTCAGCATCTGACGAACCTGTACATGGCCGAACGTCAGCCGGTGGAAATGTTCCTGTTGTTTGGTGGGAACGTGTATTCGTTTCTGTTCTGGGTCGTGCAAATCACGCTGGGGACGGTCCTTCCCCTTGTGCTTTTGTTGTCGCCGCGCCTTGGAGGCAACGTCAGCGCCATTGTTCTTGCTTCGGTTCTGATGATCGTGGGGGGGCTGGCGCAGGTCTATGTCATTATCATTGGGGGGCAGGCTTTTCCGTTGGCACTGTTCCCCGGCTTCGAGGTCTCTTCGCTGGCCTTCGATGGTCAGGTGGGTGTTTATACGCCGACGTTGCCGGAAGTGTTGCTGGGAATGGGCGGCGTGGCCATGATGTTGGGCGTGGTCGTGGTGGCCATGGCGGCCTTGCGTTTTTTGCCGATCAGCCTGGCCGATGCCGATGTCGACCCGGATCACGTCCATGACATGATCGATCAGGAAGACGAAGCGGTTGAAGAAGCCGATGCCCAATTGGTTCCGACGAGGACATAGAGCATGGATCCTTCTTCGGAATCGGGGTATGGGGGGGGCGATGCCTCCCCCGCGTTGTGTTTTTTTGTTTTCATGATGGCTGCCGTGGTGGGACTGTGGGGAAGTCCGGCGAAGGCGGGAACACAGTGCCTCAGTGCTGCCGAACAGTCGGTCCTTGAAACCCGCGTGGTGCAGAGTGAACTGATGGTGGCGGCCTTGCTATGCGGGGAGCGTGCCCGTTACAATGCTTTTGTCAAACGATTTGAATCCGAGCTTGTCAACCGGGGCGATGTCTTGCGGAGTCTGTTCCGCCGCACTTATGGTCAGGGGGCCTCTGCTCGGCTCAATCGGTTCGTCACCGATCTTGCCAATGCGGCCTCGCACCGCAGTTTGACCGCTCCGCGCTTTTGTGCGGAAGCCGTTACGTTGTTTGAAGCCCTTGAGCAAACGCCTCCTTCGCGATTATCGGATATGGCCGCGAGCCGACCCTCCGCTGGAACCCATGGCTTTGCCGGGTGCGCGCGGGGGAAAAAGGTCGATTCTGGACGAAAAAAATCGCGCGGAACTGGTTGAAATCTCCAGGGCAAGGGAAGGCGCGTCTTTTTTTCTGTGCGGGTATTGGAAGTGCCCTATCATAATACCAGTGAATGCAAATCCTGATTTGCGCTTCGCCGCATGTCGGATGCGCCAAGGGCCGCAGACGCCCGGCGTCTGAGGGGAGTCTTGATTCGGTCGCGGTCAAGGCTCGAAAGTATGACAGGCATGATGAAAACATCCCTCCGTGTTCCTTTGTGCCGGTTGGGCCGGAATTTGGCTGTTGTAGTGCTTGGTGGGGGCTTGGTGGCCTGCCAGCGCTTGGCGCCACCGGCCCCCTTTGTGCTCAACACGCCCGGTGCCAGCCAATACAGCCGTCCGGCCGGCGAAGGGCCGACCGTCGTTGTGGTCCGCAAGGGGGATACTCTTTACGCGGTTGCGCGCCGTTACAAGGTGCCGGTGAACGCCCTGATCATCGTCAATCGGTTGGAGCCACCCTTTGCCTTGCGGGCGGGGGAAACGCTTGAACTTCCTCCCCAGAAGATCCATATGGTGGAAAAAGGCGATACCGCGTATGGAATCGCCCGCACGTATGGGATCGAGGTGCCGGCCCTGGCTCGGGTGAACGGGCTTGTCGCGCCGTATAAACTTCTGATCGGCCAAACGCTGTC
>WOUV01000023.1 GCA_009773045.1 Rhodospirillaceae bacterium
TCGTCAAAATCATCCAGGCGTGCCTGCCGCTCCCCCGCAGGCGTGCCTGCCGCTCCCCCGCCTCTGGAAGGCCATTCTAAACTGATGGATGGCCAGCCAGGCGCGCCTCATTGCGCAGTCGCACTCTGTGCTCGGCAAACGCATCTTTCAACTTTGTCTCTGCTGTGTCCGCCTTCACGCGCACCAGCAGGGCAAAATCGTCGGGGCCACAGCCCTTGTCAGCATTCTCTGCGATATCATCGGCAATGAATTTCGCAAGCCATTCGGCCTCGGCGTCGTCGGTGCAAAAGTTCCAGAAAGCCGCCGCATTCTCCGGAACCTCGTCGTCCGGCCGCGCACATAGGGTCTGAACCGCTTTAGGCTCGATCTCTGTTACGAGAGCGTTGATGATCTGCACGATGCGCTTGTTCGAGC
The DNA here is from genome assembly GCA_009773045.1 of Rhodospirillaceae bacterium. GTDB lineage: Bacteria > Pseudomonadota > Alphaproteobacteria > Rhodospirillales > Rhodospirillaceae > WOUV01. The sequence continues at coordinate 415 of WOUV01000023.1, forward strand.
GGTAGTTCATTTGCAGTCTTTCCCGATGGGCGAGGAACTGCCATTCGAACCACGAAAAGACCTCGGCTTCCGCACCTGCCCAGGTCATAATCCGTTGCTTCGTATCGCCCACCGCGGTCAGGATGGCAGACGATCCGGCAAAAGCGAGCTTGGTCAACATATATTGCTGGCATGTGGTGTCCTGGAACTCATCTAGGAACGCGTGTGAATAAGTCAGGCGAAGCGCCCTCAGCACCTCTGGGTTATGGCTCAGGATCGCTTGAGCCAAACGACCGATCATCGGGAAAGAGACGCCGGGCTGCCGGCCTGACAGATTCTGTTTCCACCATTTGACCGCGACCCATTCCGCCATGTTGGCCGCCGGCTCGCCGGGTTCCAAAAAGGGCAGCGGCCCCCATCGTTCGATCTTCTCGCGAGGCAAGGCTTGTGCTCCAGCCATTGCTCCAAGGGCCGCCGGAGGTGTCAAGCCACGCAGGAAAGTGTCCCAGTCATCGGGCGTCGGGAAAAGTATACGGTAGTTGCGCGGCGGACGACACCAAGCGGGTGTCAAGGCCAGAAAGCGGTCGACGAGGCTTTTGGCGAAAGCGTCGAAGGTGTAGGAGTCGAACCGCCGCTTCTGCTCGGGAAGGCAACGGCGCGCCACCCTGTCCTTCAGATTTTTTGCAGCATCCCGCTTGAAGCTGATAGCGAGGATGCGTTGCAGCGGTTTGCATTGACCGGTTTGCAGAAGATAGAGCGCCCGTTGGGCCAGCAGTTCCGTCTTGCCAGCGCCCGGACCAGCAATCAAGCTTCTGCTTTTGGTTGAGGTGACGACTCTCTTGGCGGCCTCCTCCAGGATGATGCCGTCCGCAGGTTGCCAGTCTTCCGACTTCAGGAATCGGCTCATAGTTAATCCTCCGCCGTATCCTGCTCCGAACGCGCACGCAGGATTCTGTCGGCTGCCTCGATGAGAGCGCGGAGGGGAACCGGGCAATTGCTTTGGATGGCCTCGTCGGTGATCTCGGCAAGAGCCTTTAAATGGGACCCTGGCTTGCCGCGTTTCTTGAACAGCGTGTCATAAGCTGCAAGCTCCTCGATCGTCGGACAATCATTCTCCAGCACCTTCTCCTCATACGCCTCCAGCCCCGGACCTCGCCCGAAGACGGACGTCTTGAGCGTGCTCGTATTTTTGGGCACGTTCGCATCATCGACGCCATAGGCTTTCGGAAAGGCGCGCAACATCATCATGTCGAGGTCAAGCGGGTAGGAGTAGAACACGCAATGCTTAGCGAGCGATTCGCGCCACGAGCGGATCTTGACTTCACTTAGGTCTTTAAAAGAATCGATAGTTGCAGGATTGCCTTCGACCCATTCCGATGGATCGATAGCTTCGATCTTTTTGAGCTGGTCATAGGCATACTTGAGGCGAAGCGGACCAGCGCCGTGACGGCCCAAGTCAAAATCCAACAACGTGAGAAACGGGATGTCCAGATCTTTCAGCAACCGCCAGAAATGGTTCACATGCCGACCTCCAAGGGGAGCGAACGCAATGAACAAGGGATCAAGGTCGATCCCAAGCGCCTTCGCGACTCGCGGCACCACCACTTCCTCGCTGTCTCCCTCGCCGAGAATGACAAGGCTCGCAAAATAGATCTCCGGCTGCGCGAGAACAGCCTGCAGAACGAACTTGGCCGCTTCCTCGTCGCTTTTCGGCAGGCGGATTTTGTTCACTCGCGTGACAAGCTCCTCAAGATCGAGCCGAAAATGCCGGACGGCCTTCGGGCCGACGCGCCGCAGCACGCCTGGCGCATGGCTCGTGACGAGACCCATGGCCTGATGGCCCGCGCAGATCGTGCCAAGCAAGCCCATCAATCGCGACAGATAGAAGGGCGCGAGGTGATTCTCGGGGGGGTTCCTCAACCGCGTAAATCGTGAGCGCCGGTGGCGCGACATCGCGGTCTGTGAAGCCGTCTGGCGGCGTGCCTTTGGCAAGCTCCGATTCGAGCTGGGCCAGAGTCGCGGCAAGTGCGAGGAAGAACAACGAGGTCTGCCCCTCGCTAAGCTCGTCGATGCTGCGCTTGCGGCCATCCGGCGTTGGCGAAAGCTTAGCCGTCAGGCTGCGCAACAGTTGGGTGAACTCCTGCGAGAGCATCACGAGACACGGATCCCGAAGGTGCGAGGCGGTGTGAAGGCGGCCCCAATTCTCAGTGAGCTTCTCAGCCACCCACTTGATCGCCGGCACCTCGTCTATCTTTTTCTGGAGGGTCTCGCTAATCTCTTGAATATCTCGTTCGGTCTCGACTCCGAAGTCTCCGCTTCGCTCCAGCCGGCGCAACGCCTGTCGCGTAACGGCGTCACCATCGCGCGTCGCCGGCATGTGAATGAGCTGAACCTTGCCCCTGTCCGAATTCTGTACGCGCTGTTTGTCGAGTCCGGCACCACCATCCTCGCCGAATTCAACCCCATTCAGAGAGGTAATCCAGTAGAGCGCCGTCTCAACCTCATCGACGAAGCTCTCGCCGCGCTTCCACAGTGCTTCCAGTCGTAAGCGTGCCTTGAGTGGCTCGCCCGGCCCCGCTGCCGTCATTATCCGAAAGACCTCCGGAACCGTTCGAACGGCGTTGGGGTCTTCATCCGCCAATTCCGGAAAGGCAAAAACGACATCGATCACGATCTGTCGCTCGGCAATCGTGTCCGGGCTTTCTTTTGGACTAAAATGAACATCGGCACGGGTGAGCGTCCGCTCCTCACGTGTCAGGCCAAACAGGCGACACAGTGCCTCGATAAAGGCACTCTTGCCAGCGCCATTGGCGCCGATAAGGGCGGTCACATCTGCGCCGAGCGTAACGATCGTCGGTTCCGCTCCGAAGCAGCGGAAATTTTGAAGAGTGATGGATTCGATATGCATTGCCGCCTTTCCGCCGATCTCTCTGAAAGAGCATTGTCCTATGAGTTATGACCTGCTTCGTATGGAAGGCTGAATAAAATTCTTGGTTCACGACAGCACTCAGGCGAAGGACGTGACCGCCAATCGTGCTGTGGAGCATATCCTGGCCGATTAGAGCTGTGATTCCTTCGACCTGCGCAACACCATTCAAAGCCAACAGATCATCCCACCCAGATGGTTTTGGGGCGCTTCCAAGAACCCTTTTCTCCCCCCATCATGGGGGGGGGGCTTATCTCTTGCGTCCGTAACGAACGTAATCGGTCCAGGTTCGTTCGAGCTGAGACAAAGCCACGCTGGAGGCCTGAAGATCGGTTTCCAATCCCGGATTCTGGCGTAACAATATGGCGAGGTGGGTTTGCAGATCATGAATGCCCGCCCGCAGCTTCAATCCCTGTTCCGTCAGACGCAAAACAACCGCCCTCCCGTCGTGTGGAGAACGTTCTTGGGCCAGATAGCCGCACTCGGTCAACTTTTTGATGTTATAGGAGACATTAGACCCCTGATAATACCCACGATCCTTGAGATCGCGGATCACCACCTCTGCCTCACCAATGTTGAATAACAACAGCGCCTGTACGGCGTTGATGTCCCCGATGCCCAGGCATCGCAACTCGATCCGCAACACATCAAGAAAGTGCCGGTGCAACCGTTCGATCAACCTGACGATGGAAAAATATTCGTCGCTCACGGATTAAAACTGTGAAACTGTGAAACGTCCAACCGGGGCATGCCCCGCACCCCGAAAGGCAGTGTTCCCCTTCGTTGACAAAAAGAGTATAAGGGGAGGCCATCTTTCTGCAAAGAGGATAGATTCATTGCTTCAAAAGAATATATTCCCAATATCCTGATTTCTGGACGAATGCTCGCGGGTGCGCTATCATAACCTGCCGAATGACGTCATTCTGCGCACCGACGTGACTTCCGGGGAATCAGGCGCTTGACTCACACTCTCCTGCATCTGTTGGCCCGTGGTGGCAAGGCCGCTCTGGCCCGTGCCTTGGCGCAAATGGAACGCGCGCCTGATGCTGGAGAAACGGTAGCCTTGCTCGACGCCGCCTATGGGGCGCCTGTGGCCCATGTGGTCGGCGTCACGGGGCCGCCGGGGGTGGGAAAATCCACCCTGATGAATACCCTGATCAAAGGCTGGCGCACACGGGGACGGACGGTGGGAGTGATCGCCGTCGATCCGTCATCGCGCCGAACGGGAGGGGCCTTGCTCGGCGATCGCACACGCCTTGCCATTGATCCCGAGGACCAGGGCGTTTTCATCCGTTCCATGGCTGCCCGCGACACGCTGGGGGGACTGGCTGCCTTGACCGTCGCCGGCATGGTGCTGATGCGCGCTCTTTATGACATGGTGCTGATCGAAACCGTTGGTGTCGGCCAGTCGGAAACCGATGTGGTGGGTGTTGCCGATACGGTCGTGTTCTGTATCCAGCCGGGTTCGGGCGATTCGTTGCAATTCATGAAGGCCGGCATCGTCGAGATTCCCCATATCGTCCTTGTCACAAAGGCCGACATGGGCAAACCGGCGGCGCGGGCGCAGGCCGATGTGAGGGGCGCTCTGTCGCTGGTGGAGCCGTGGTCCGAAGAGGATGGGACGTCATGGTCCGTTCCCGTTCTTTTGGTCTCCGCCCCCGCGCGGGAGGGCCTCGCGGAGGCCATCGCCGCCATCGATTCCCATGGTACCCACTTGCGCGAAGGAAACCGGTTACGTGCGGCACGCCGGGCGCAAGCCGAGCAATGGCTGATGACGGCCATCCAGGAACGTTTCGGCCGCGAGGGCGCAAAACGAGTCGGCGTGCCATCCCTGGCCGAAGATCAGTCTCCGTTCCACCGGTTGCAGGAGATCTGGACGATCCTGGGGACGGGCGCCTGAAAGCCGGAAGTAAAGTACAATACGCCATGATCATCGCCATCGACGGGCCGGCGGCGGCCGGCAAGGGAACCCTGGCACGCCGGCTGGCGGAATGGCTGGGGCTGGCCTATCTGGACACGGGCCTTCTGTATCGGGCCGTTGGCCTTGCCGTGTTACGCCAGGGTGCGCGTTTCGAAGACACGACAGCCGTCGTCGCGGCCGCCCGCAGGCTGAATCCGGCGGCGTTGGACGATCCGGCGCTGCGGTCGGAAGAAACAGGGCAGGCGGCATCACGGGTGGCGGCGATTCCATCGGTACGAACGGCACTTTTGGATTTCCAGCGCGCCTTCGCCCAGTGCCCGCCAGACGGGGCCAAAGGAGCCGTTCTGGATGGCCGGGATATCGGAACGGTGGTTTGCCCCGACGCAGACCATAAGCTGTTTGTCACCGCCCGCCTGGAAGTGCGTGTCCAGCGTCGCGTAAAAGAGTTGCGGGAACGGAAAATGACGATTATAGAAGACCAGGTCTTCGAAACGATGCGCGCGCGCGACCAGCGTGACAGGGAGCGGGAGGTCGCTCCTTTGGCACCGGCAGCGGGTGCCTTGATTTTGGATACCTCGGAAATGGATGCCGACGCGGCCTTGGCTGCGGCGGTCTTTTATGTTACCTCCAGGGAAACCTCTGCCAAAATCCTTGCCGCAGAGCGGAGTCCTTAAGACATCGAAGGCAAGAGACCATGGGTGCCCTGGTGGCGGCCGTGGTTTTGACGACAGAGGCTGGTTTCACAAGACCGCCGGAGACAACCGGCTGGCCGGAAATGATCAAAACAGAAAGGATAACACCGTATGGCCGATATTGCCATCGCTCTTCTTCCAACCGATGTGGATGATTTTGTCTCTCTGCTGGATGGATCGCTTGGGGAAAATAGTACCATCGAAGGCAGCGTGATCAACGGCACCGTACTGAACGTTGACAGCGACTTTGTCACGATCGACGTCGGCCTTAAATCCGAAGGGCGAGTAGGGCTGAAGGAATTCTCTGCCCCCGGGGGAGAACCCGAAGTCCAGCCGGGGGACAAGGTGGAGGTGTTCGTTGAACGTTACGAAGACCGGGATGGCATGATCGTCCTTTCCCGCGACAAGGCTCGTCGCGAGGAATCCTGGAACGAATTGGAAAAAGCCGCAAACGAAAACCAGCGGGTCACCGGCATCATTTTTGGCCGTGTCAAGGGGGGCTTCACGGTCGATCTGAGTGGCGCCATTGCCTTTCTGCCCGGAAGCCAGGTGGACATCCGCCCGGTGCGCGATATCGGTCCCTTGATGGGAACGCCCCAGCCGTTCCAGATCCTGAAAATGGATCGGGCGCGGGGCAATATCGTTGTGTCCCGCCGCGCCGTGCTGGAGGAAACCCGCGCCGAACAGCGGAGCGATCTGATCGAAAATCTGAAGGAAGGCCAAGTGCTGGAAGGCATGGTCAAGAACATCACCGATTACGGCGCCTTCGTCGATCTTGGTGGGGTGGACGGCCTTTTGCACGTCACGGATGTCTCCTGGAAGCGCATCAGCCACCCGAGCGAAGCCCTGCATATCGGCCAGACCGTGAAAGTGCAGGTGATCCGTTTCAATCCCGAAACCCAGCGGATCAGCCTGGGCATGAAACAGCTTGAAACCGATCCCTGGGAAGGGGTGGGTCGCAAATACCCCGTGGGCACCAAGTTCAACGGTCGCGTCACCAATATCACCGACTATGGCGCCTTCGTCGAACTGGAGCCGGGGGTCGAGGGTCTCGTTCATGTTTCCGAAATGAGCTGGACCAAGAAAAACATCCATCCTGGCAAAATCCTCGCCACCAGCCAGGAAGTGGAAGTCATGGTGCTGGATGTGGACCCCCAGAAACGCCGCATTTCTTTGGGATTGAAACAAACCATGGGCAATCCGTGGGAATCGTTTCTGCAAAAGTTCCCCATTGGCTCGGTGGTCGAGGGTGAAATCAAGAATATCACCGAATTTGGTTTGTTCATCGGCATCACCGGCGAGATCGACGGTATGGTGCACCTGTCCGATCTCGACTGGAACCGCCCTAGCGAAGAGGCGGTGCAGGATTACAAAAAGAGTGACGTGGTCCGAGCCAAGGTTCTTGATGTGGATGTGGAGAAGGAACGGATCTCCCTTGGCATCAAGCAACTGACGGAAGATCCGTTCGCCGATGCCATCAAAGGCCTGAAGAAAGGGGACATCATTTCCTGTATCGTCTCGCAGGTCCAAGAAAACGGGGTGGAGGTTGCCATCAACGACGCGCTGCAAGGGTTCATCCGCAAGGCGGAACTGGCGCGGGATCGCGGCGAGCAACGACCGGAACGGTTCACCACCGGCGACAAGGTGGACGCCAAGATCACAGCTATCGACCGGGCCACCCGCCGCATCGCCCTGTCCATCAAGGCGCGCGAGTTCGACGAGGAGAAAAAAGCCATGGCTGAATATGGCGCCGTCGATGCCGGGGCCTCCCTGGGGGACATCCTGGGGGCTGCCCTGAAACAGCGCGAGGAAAAGGAAGCCTCCGGGTGATAACAAGGAAACTAGGGGGTGGGTATGGGGGGAGGCCGCGCCTTGCCCGTCACAAAAACCAAAAGGTGGGGGAGGCGCGGCCTCCCCCACACCCCCTCGATTCCTTTGGCTGACACGTGATAATGCTGACGATCGAACAAATCCCCGTTCTGTCCGACAACTACGTCCATCTGCTGCATGACACCACCACCGGCGCCACCGCCGCCATGGATCCTGCGGTGGCGGAGGCTGTTCTGGAAGTACTCAAGGCCCGCGGCTGGACCCTCACCCACGTGCTCAATACCCATCATCACTGGGACCACACCGGCGGCAACGAAGCCCTCAAGCGGGCGACCGGGGCCATCGTCGTGGGGGCCGCCGCCGATGCCGACCGCTTGCCCGGTCTGGATGTGGGCGTGCGGGAGGGAGACACCTTCGCCCTGGGCGCCTGCACGGCACGGATTCTGGCCGTGCCGGGCCATACCCGCGGCCACATCGCGTTCTGGTTTGCCGATGCGGCGGCGTTGTTTCCGGGCGATACCCTGTTTTCCCTCGGCTGTGGCCGTTTGTTCGAGGGTACTCCAGAACAGATGTGGGATAGTCTGCAACGCCTGCGCCGTCTGCCCGATTCGACCAAAGTGTATTGCGCGCACGAATATACCCTTGCCAACGCCAAGTTCGCCCGCACCGTGGACCCCGACAATCCCGCCCTGCAACGCCGATTGGCAGAGGTCGAGAGATTGCGCCAGACTCGCCGTCCGACTCTGCCGGCGCTGCTGGGCGAGGAAAAAGCGGCCAATCCATTCCTGCGGGCTGATTCGCAGATCATGCAAAACACCCTGGGCCTGACGGATCCGGTCCAGGTTTTCGCCGAAATCCGCCGTCGCAAGGATTTTTTTTGAAAGGCTTTTCCGTGGAGTCCGGGAGGAGAGGCGCCGAATGCCCTTCGGCGTCATCCGTTGAGAAAAATGGTGCCGCCGGAGAGAATCGAACTCGCGACCCCACCCTTACCAAGGGTGTGCTCTACCCCTGAGCTACGGCGGCACAAGAAGGGTAGGAAGGGCAGCACCTTGCCACGAGCTTCGCGGGACAACAAGCAAAAAATCAGCCCTCCGCATCTCCCCGAACACCCGCCGCCAGCAGGGCAAGGGCGGCGGCAACGGTTGCCAGACGGACCGCCGTGCGTTCACCCGGAAACACAGCCTTTTGATGCAGCGTAGACCCGCCGCGTCGGGCCACGGCGATATGAACGAGTCCCACCGGCCGCGTGGGTGAACCGCCGTCTGGTCCGGCGATGCCGGTCACGCCAATGGCAAGGTGCACCGCCGGGCAACGCACGAGCACACCTTCGGCCATGGCCCGGGCCACGGGTTCGCTGACGGCGCCGCAGGTGTCGAGCAAATCCACCGGCACGTCCAAAAGCGCGATCTTGGCGTCGTTGGAATAGGTGATGAAACCCCGGTCGATGACCGCCGATGCCCCGGGAATTTCGGTCAGAACGGCGCCGATCAAACCACCGGTGCACGATTCGGCCGTGGCCACCCTGACCCCGGCCTTCCGGCATGTGTCCAATACAAACGCCGCTTGCGTCCGCAGAACGTCTGGAAAAAGCATCATTCCGATACACTCCCCATGGACCCCGTTTCATGAAAGCGGCGCCGCATTTTTTATTGGGTTCCCAAGTCTCTGTGCAAAGTTGTTTATTCCGCCGGTTGACGCCTGAGGATGTTTTTGTCACAGGAGCAAAGGGAAAGGGCATTACAAAAAAACAAAAAAAATTTGTGCAATTGCGAAATGTCAGGGCAGGGACGATCCATTCATGCTTTTATTCAAATTGCGTGCGATCAACGGCAAGGCTCTTGAGCGTGACGAGGATCGACGCATGGCACCGTCCTCTTTGGACGAGCCTCCCTCTGTCGACCTTGGCCGGACTGCGCCGTTACAAGCGCCAGTCCGGCTCTTTTTTTCACAACAGCCGATGCGTGGTCAAAAACGCAAACGGTCTGGCGCATCGATCAGCCCCAGAAGGACGTTGCGGTATCCCTCGACGGCCTCGGCCCCAGCCATCCGATAGGCGGCGGCCAGACGGCACCGCTGTTTTTCGGTCAGCAGATTTTCAAGTTCCCGCCCTTTCGGGGTCAGTTCCAGCAGTCGTTGCCGGCGATCGCGCGGACCGGGATGCTGGAGGATGAATCCCTCCCGCACCAATTGCCCCAGCACCCGCGACAGACTCTGCTTGGTAATACGCAGCAAAGACAACAAATCACTGACGCTGATCATCGGGTGACGCCCCACGAAATAGATCACTCTGTGATGCGCCCTGCCAAATTTATAGCGATCGAGAATGGCGTCTCCCTCTGCCGTGAAATCCCGGTAGGCAAAAAACAGAAGTTCTATGCCCTGACGCAATTCCTCGTCACGCAAAAAAAGAGGATTGGCCGCCGCTTTTATGTCAGTCATGTTGACATATTACCCCGATGATGCTAAGGCTTGGCAAGTCTTATCATTTCGTTCCCCCTTGTCCAGGAGTCTTGTCGATGGCCCCCCTTCCCAAACATCCTTTTGACGACCGCGATGGCGTGATCTGGCATGATGGTCGCCTCGTGCCCTGGCGTGACTGCACCCTGCATGTGCTGAGCCATGGCCTGCATTACGCTTCGAGCGTTTTTGAAGGGGAACGGGTCTATAATGGCACGGTCTTCAAGTTGCGCGCGCATACGGAGCGGTTGCAGGCCTCGGCCGCGGCCCTTGGCTTTGCGATTCCCTTCACGACGGAACAGATTGAATCCGCAACGGCGGAACTGCTGGCGGCCAATGGCATGCGGGAAGGGTATGTCCGTCCGGTGGCTTGGCGGGGCAGCGAAATGATGGGGGTTGCCGCCCAAAGCGCCCGCGTTCATCTTGCCATCGCCTGCTGGGATGACTGGGTGTCGTACTTCAACCCGCAATCGCGGTTGCGGGGGTTGCGGCTGACCGTTGCCCCCTGGCGCCGTCCGCATCCCGAAACGGCGCCGACCCGGGCCAAGGCCGCCGGCCTTTATATGATCTGCACCCTGTCCAAGCATCAGGCCGAACAGGAAGGCTATGACGATGCCCTGATGCTGGATTGGCGGGAGCAGGTGGCGGAGGCCACGGGCGCCAATATCTTCATGGTCTTTGAGGGCGCCCTGCATACGCCAACGCCGGAATGCATCCTGAACGGCATCACCCGCCAGACGGTCATCGCCCTTGCGCAGCAGCGCGGCATCACGGTGGTTGAGCGTGCCATCGCGTTCGAGGAACTGGCCCAGGCCAGCGAGGTGTTTCTGACCGGTACCGCGGCCGAGGTGACCCCTGTCCGGGAGATCGGCCCTTACACCTTTACGCCCGGAACGGTCACGCAACAGATGATCGCCGATTACGATGCCCTGGTCGGTCGCCGGAGTTCATGATCAAAGGAAGGCTTAAAGGAATAGGCCAAAGAATTTAGGAGGGTGTCGTGGAAAACTTTGCCGATGCCATGCCGGGACGCCACTGGCGGCGTCGGGACGATGGCCGCATCGTGTGCGAGGTGTGCCCGCGGGAATGCGCGTTGCAGGCCGGTCAGCGGGGTTTGTGCTTCGTGCGGGCCAGCGATGGCACGCAAATGGTGCTGACCACCTATGGCCGATCATCGGGGTTTTGCATCGATCCCATTGAAAAAAAGCCCTTGAACCACTTTTTGCCGGGAACGCCTGTCCTTTCCTTTGGCACCGCCGGTTGCAATTTGACATGCCGGTTTTGCCAGAACTGGGATATCTCGAAGGCACGCCAGTTCGATCGTCTGCTGGACCAGGCCTCGCCCGAGGCCATCGCCCAGGCGGCGCGCCGGTTGGGGTGTGCGAGCGTCGCGTTCACCTACAACGACCCGGTGATCTTTCTGGAATATGCCATCGATACCGCCCGGGCCTGTCATGCCCATGGAATCCGGACGGTGGCGGTGACGGCGGGCTACATCGCACCGGCGGCCCGGCGCGAATTCTTCGCCCACATGGATGCCGCCAACGTCGATCTGAAGGCGTTTACCGAGGATTTCTATCACCGTCTGGCCACGGCCCACCGTGACCCTATCCTTGACACCTTGCGGTATCTGAAACATGAAACCAACGTCTGGGTCGAGGTGACGACTCTGGTGATTCCAGGGGAAAACGACTCGGAGGCGGAAACCGATGCCATGACCCGGTGGATGGTGCGGGAGCTGGGGGAGGATGTGCCGCTGCACCTTACGGCCTTCCATCCCGACTGGAAAATGACCGACAGGATCCCAACCCCGCCGCAAACGCTTGTGCGCGCCCGTGCCATCGCCCGGGCCAATGGGCTGCGGCATGTCTATACGGGTAATATCCGCGATCGTGACGGGGGATCAACCTATTGTCATGGGTGCGGCCAGAGGGTGATCGACCGCGACTGGCACCAGATCAACCATTTCGCCTTGACCGACGATGGCCACTGCCGGGGGTGCGGTGCCCTGTGCGCCGGTGTGTTTCATGGTCCGGCAGGGAGCTGGGGGCGGCGGCGTCAGCCGGTGCGCTTGAGGGAATAAGGAATCGAGGGGGGGGTGGGGGGAGGCACGGCCAACCGTGTAGTCAAAGTCAAGAACAACCTGTGGGTCGTACTTCTTGTCGGCTCCCTTATAGGGAAAGTCAGCACACGATTTGTCTTTCGTCGCCACCGTCCGCAACCGCAAGGCGCCGATATCATCGCGCCGCGGCAAAACGATTTTGTCCACCACCTCGGACCAGCAATACAGCGTGTTGCCGGCAAAGGTGGGGTTGGCGTGGGTGCCGGCATTGATGGCCACCATCCGGAACCCATTGCCAAGACCGTTGAACGACAACGCCCGCGCCAGCGAAATGATATGGCCGCCATAGATCAACCGCCGTCCGAAACGCCCTTGCGCCTGCTCATGCTGATTGAAATGGACCTTGGCGGTGTTCTGATACAGACGGGTTGCCATTTGATGCTCCGCCTCCTCGATCGTCATGCCGTCCACATGGTCGATCTTCTCGCCCTTTTCATAACTCTCCCACAGGTACGGACTGCCCGAGAGCTGCAAGTCATAGCCGGACATCCGCAATTGATGGGGAAACATCAAGGCCGATGCCGGTACCGCGGCGGGCAGATTGGGCAGGATGGGATCGGTTGCGGGCGGGCTTTCGGTGCGCTTGCGGACCATCACCCAGCGCACATAATCCACCACCATTTCGTCGTGCTGATTGAGGCCGGTCGAACGAACATACACGACGCCGGTCTTGTTATCGGAATTTTCTTTAAGCCCAATCACGCGCGACACCGCGGTGATGGTATCGCCCACGTACACGGGCACGCCAAAGTGACCGTCGGCATAGCCCAGATTGGCCACGGCATTGAGCGAGATTTCCGGTACGGTCTTGCCAAAAACGATGTGGAACGCCAGAAGATCATCGATGGGCGAATCCGGCAGGCCGATCGCTTTTGCGAATTCCTTGTCGGAGTTCACGGCAAAGCGCGGGCCGAACAGGGCCTGATACACCGCCACATCGCCAGCGGTGACGGTGCGCGGAGTCGGATGAATCAACTCCTGATCAAACTTGAAATCCTCGAAGAAATTGCCAGAATTGGTTTTGGGACTGCTCATGAGACTCCTCGATGCCGCGCGAAAAGGGGAGGGCGAGGGAACCCCGTTCCCTCGCACAGGTGTTTCTTCGGTGGTGGAGTCACGCTCCCCCCAGTTCCGCCGTTGCCGTCATGCACGATGCGCCATCGGGGCCTTGGGCTTCCAACTCCACCGTGTTTCCGGACAGGCGCCCCATCAGATGGAACGGGTACAGGTCGAACAACGGCGCCCGTCCGCGGAAGGTATACTCCGTCACCGGGCGCTTGGTATTGTTGCGTACCAGATCCATCAACAGCGTTGCCGTCAGTGGCCCGTGCACCATAAGGGCGGGGTAATTCTCCTCACCCATGGCATAGGGGCGGTCATAATGGATGCGATGGCTGTTGAAGGTGATGGCCGAGAAACGGAACAGCAGCACCGGGGTCGGGGTGATGGTTTTAACCCAGGCGGTGCCCGTGTTGCGCGGCGCATCGGGGGCGAGCGTTGGCGCCGGCGCCGGCCCACCGGGTTCACGGTACACGATATCCTGTTCTTCCTCGACGCACAACCGCCCGTCCTGGAAAATCCGGTAGCGAACGGTCACGAAGACCAGCGTTCCCGTGCCCCCTTTCTTTTCCTGGACGGCGATCACTTCCCCCTCGCGGGTGGCGGGACGGCCAATGACAAGGGAATCGTGGAATTTCATTCGCGCGCCGGCGAACATGCGCCGCGGCAGGGCCACCGGCGGCAGGAAGCCGCCCCGTTGGGGGTGGCCGTCGGGTCCGATCTGGCGCATCGGCACCCGTGGCAGGAAGAAAAACCAGTGCCACAGCGGCGGCAAGGAATCGCCATTCTTGAGAATCGTTGTGGCATCATCGAGAACATTGAGAACGGCCTGGACGGGAGAGGCCGTGATGTCATCCTCGCGGCTTTCCTTCGACCCGATCCAGTCGGAATAATTGACGGTTTGTTCGGTCATGGTGTTCCCTTCCCCCTTATTACAGTTCAACCGGCCCGGCGACGATTTTTTTGTCACGCAACGTACCGATTTCAGCATCGCTGAGGCCGAGATCCCGGGACAGGATTTCATCGGTATGCTCGCCAAGAAGCGGCGCCCGCTTTGGGGTCTCCCGCGGGCAGGCGCTGAAATCGAGCGGCGACCCCGGCACGAGGAACCGACCGATGCCCGGCTGGTCCAACTCGGCGAACAACGGGTTGGCCGTCGAGCATCGCGGATCCTCCGCCACCATCTGGCGGAAGGTTTGATACGGCCCCCAGCACACGCCGGTCCCTTTGAACGCTTCTTGGATCTCGGCAAGCGTTTTGGCCGCGATCCAGGGTCGGACCACCGCCGAGATGGCTTCGGAGGCCTTGAACCGCTCGCCCTCCTTGGCAAGGTTCACGCCCAAAGCCTGCTCTAGGGCCTTGAACCGCTCGGCAAGGCCGGTCACCTTGCCCAGTTCCTCCCACATGCGCCCCGTCACCACCACGATATAGAGGAACCGACCGTCTTTCGTCTCGAAATCGGACCCATAGGCGCCATACAGGTAATTGCCATGGGAGCGGCGGTCTTCATCGTTGATCTGCACCTCGGCGATATACCCCAGATTGCCAACCATGGAAAAAGCGATGTCGGAGAGCGCCATCTTGACAAGCTGCCCTTCCCCGCTGCGGCTACGGTGGCGCTCGGCCGCCAGCACGGCCAATGCCACATTGATGCCGCACACCGCATCCCACGCCGGCATGACATGGTTGACCCGGTTGCTTCCAGGCTGGCCCGGCACCTGGCCGGTGACGAAGGGAAAACCGACGGCGCAGTTGATGGTGTAATCAACCGCCGACGTGCCATCGGAACTGCCGATCAGATTGACCATGATCAGGTCCGCCCGTTTGGCTTTCAACGTGTCGTACTTAAACCAGCCGCCTTGCGGGAAATTGGTGACGAACAGACCACGATCAGGCCCCGGCTGGGTGACGAGGGCGGTCGCGATGTCCCGGCCTTCCGGTTTGGTCGTGTCGATGGCAAGGGACCGTTTGCCTTTGTTGAGGCCGACCCAGTAGAGACTTTTCCCTTCTTTCGTGACCGGCCAACGGCGCGAATCCACGCCGCCGGTGATCGGATCAATGCGAATCACGTCCGCCCCCAGTTGGGCCAGCGTCATCCCCCCCAGGGGCGCCGCGACGAAGGCGGGACTTTCAACGATACGCAACCCTTTCAACACACTATTCATGACGGCTCCTCATGATGATTTCCCGATTCTCCCCCCCAGGACTGCGGAGGACCGGCTTCTGACGAAGAAAGACGGTTCCGGCACCCGAAGCCGTTCCGGCACGGTAGTCTCGCCGTGAATCCTCCCCATGGAAACCCTCGTTCGGGTAGGAAGATGACGTCTTTATGGGTAGGCCCCCAGGGAAACGCAGCGGTTTTGAAAGGACACGAGAGACACTGGAAAACAATGCTTTCCTGATTCCTGTTCATTCCTTTTCAGAAGAGCGTTGACATCTCTTGCAAAGCGGCACGGGAATCGTTCATATTTCCCAAATACACTGCTGCCTTGGCGATAGGCAAGGCGAGGCGGAGTCGCGCAGCACGCGTTGTGGTTGCGGTCGTTCATCATCGGGGCTGTATCGGGGCTGCAATCATGGCGAAACATTTTCAGGTTCAGGTCGGCCAGTTGTATCGCAGCCAGACCTCGGGCAACCGTTTGTGGCAGGTCGAGTTTGTTTATGCCGATGGACACGGAATTCCCCATGCCCGTTTGCGGGATGTTCACCAGCAGTGCGAGACCATCACCTTTGCCGCCGAAGTGCTGACCAATCCCTCTCGATTCAAACTGGAAGCCATGCTATCGTAAGGGAAGGAATACCTTTCCCCTCACAGGAACAGGACGGCTGCCCTGTCCCGTGATGCGGTTGACCTGAACTTTTCTGCCGCGAGGGGACTTAGCGTTGACCCCGCGCCAGCGCGATGAGTTCCTTGAAGTGCTGTTCGCCGGCGGCCCCGGGAATCATCCGGTTGCCGATGATAAACACCGGCGTGCCCGCGATCTCGAGAGCCTGGGCCAGAAACCGGTTCTTTTCAAGCTGTTGATCAATGGCGGCGCTGTCCATCTCCTTCTTGAACCGGGCCATGTCAAGGCCGATGCGCTTGGCGATGGCCTCGATGGCCTCGGCGTTGAAAACGCCGCGGTGCGTCATGCCCTCATTCAGAAAGGCGGCATACTTTCCTTGCGCATGGGCGGCGAGCGCGGCCTTAGCGGCGACATACGAATCAGGCCCCAGCAGCGGCAAATCCTTCAAAACCAACCGGACGTGGCCATCTTCCTTGATAATCTTCATCAAAGGTTTATAAGCAACCTTGCAATATCCGCACCGGTAGTCATGAAATTCGGTGATGGTGACATCGCCATCGGGGTTGCCAAGAACCGGCGTCTGGGGATCGCGTTCCACATCGGCACGGAGCTTGCCTAGATTGGCCTCCATGGTGGCCTGTTTCGCCGCCTCCTCCCGTGCCTGCAAGACGCCAACGGCCTCGCCGATGATTTCGGGATGTTCAAGCAGATAGGCCCGGAGAATCCTTTCGATCGCCTCCGTCTGTGCCGTGTCGAACGGACTCTCCTCTGCCCGGCTGACCCCCATCGGACTCAGCAGGACGGCAAGAACAAAGGCAACCCTTCCAACGATTCGGACAGAACGGGTCGCCAGAGAGGACATGAGCATGATGAAACCTTTCACAGGAGTTGCACGCAAAAAGAATGTAATTTCTATGATTTTCATTTAACGGCTTAAAACAAGGCCGGTGATTTCCGTGATCGTCTGGCGCCGGGTCGCTTCCAGGGCGATCGCCACAAAAACCGTTTCCACGACCTCGCGACGAACATCGGGCCACAGATAGCGATGCAGGTCGGACAAATCGATCCCGTGTTCCCACCAGGTGAACCGCCGCTCGCCGCCCTGGGCAAGAAAACGGCCCTGCAGCCCGCGTACCGTGAATCGTCCCCGGTCCATGCCACGGCCGGACCAGACGATGGCAAGAAGCCGCTGGTGCGGCGGCAACAGCGATTCTGTGCCTGCCGATCCTTCCGCTTCTTCCCCGCCGGTAAAACCAACGAGCAAACTGACCGGCGCATCCTTCGTTTCGGGGGGCATGCCAGGATCCTGTATACGCCAACGGAACCGCAAAAAAGGCGACACCAGCAAAGGGACTCGCGTGCGGCGTCCGATCACGAAAGACCCCCCGGGGGTCGCAAGGCGTATGCCGGGTTGTTCCTGAACCAGCGTGGCCGTCATCACCGACGCCGGGTCCGCGGGCGGGGAGGCCGGACGCAAAAAACTTATGGGAATGAGCGGAGCAGGGGAAACGGGCGGGGCATCCGCCGCTTCGGTCAGAAAAAACCCCTGACGAGTCCGTTCCTTCACCGGGGCGCCAAGCCCGAACGGCGGATAGGCTCCCATGACATCAAACCGGCCATTCACGTTAAGCCCGGCCGGGGCCTCCCCCTTGCGAGAACAGGCCGGCAGAAGCAGCACGAGGCCCCCCAGAACGAAACGCCGGCTTGGACCGTGCGGGCGCGGCATGAACATTCCCTTGCACCCCGTTCCAGGCGTTCCAGACGGACGGCCACGCCATCCTGACTGTTTTTATGCCGCTGTCACCCGTTTCTCAAGGCCCCCTGCGCGGGTAACGGAACGCCCACGCCGAACACCGACCCCCGACCCACTTTCGACCGTGCGGTGACAGGATGATCCAACAGACGCGACAGACTGTCAACGATCGCCAGCCCCAGCCCCAGCCCCTTGTGACGCGCGCCCCTCTGGAAAGGCTGAAAAACAAGGCCGAGTTGATCCGCGGCGATGCCAATTCCGGTATCCCACACCTCGATCCGCACCAATCCTTTGGACCGGCGACAGCCGACCAGAAGGCGTCCCCGGTCGGTATATTGTAACGCATTGGCAAGGAGAGGACGCAACAGCCGTTCCAATAAAAACGGATCACTGTCCACCCGCACCCGGCACGGGACACGGCGCAGTTCAAGCCCCCGTGCCGCCGCCAGGGGCGCGTAGTCCGCGGCCAGTTGTTCTAAAAGCCCGTCGAGATCACAGGACTCTCGTTTGACCGTGAACAAACCGGCCTCCAGCCTGGAGACCTCCAGAAGGGCATTGAGCATCTCACGCCAGCTCTCAAGCGCCATTTCGATTTTGGCAAGGATGTCGTGCTGGCGCGAATCCTCCAGCCGGCTGGTCAACACGTTGAGGAACAGGGTGATGGTTTGCAACGGTTGATGCAGGTCATGGCCGGCGGCGGCCAGCAGGCGGGCGGTCCCGGTTTCGATACGATCGACGCGATCACTACCCTCATGGACGACCATAAGAAGACAGCGGGCGCTTTGGATCACGCTCACATGGGTCTGCCCGGGGATCGTCATGCCGTCTTTGCACTGATACCTGTTTTCGGCGACGTGACCGGCGATCGTTCCACCCCACAGGCGTTGCACCACAAGGCCGTGTTCGCCCCGGTCATCGGGATGGAGAAGATCGGTGAAGGCCAGACGTTGCAAATCCGACTCGGCATGGCCAAGGAAACGGCAGAACCAGGGATTGGCCCGCACGATCCGGCCCGCTTCACCCACGAGGACCATCGGAGTGGCCGCTTGCGTGAAAACCGCCCGGAACAAGGCTTCTGTCACGTATGCCTTTTGCCCTGTCATGACCTTTCACGAAGATTGAAGATGAGAAATGCTGGGACATGGGCGCTCACGTCTCGACGATTCCCGATCGACATACCGCCTCATGCGCCGGCTCCCCCCGCGCGTCGCGTTCCCTATCCCGCGAGGCTCTCCAAGCGACGGGAGAGGCGCGGGGTGAGACGGCGCATGACGGGAATAAGCCCCTCTGCCCCGCCGGAGCAAGCGCATGGGGAGTGCCCGTATGCTTTTGCCCCTGTGCTTCCCGCTCCTGGATCCCAGGGCCTGAAGATCTTACAGACGTCTGATGTCTCTGAGAAAGGAATCGATGGCGTTTTTCAAATTCAACGACTGCTGAGAAAACTGATCTGCCGCCGACAGGACCGTCGTTGCGGCATGGCCGGTTTCACCGGCGGCCCGGGTGACATCGCCGATCGTGCGGGTGACCGCGCTCGTGCCGGCGGCGGCGTGCTGGACATTGCGGGTGATTTCCTGAGTGGCGGCGCTCTGCTGTTCGACAGCGGCGGCAATGATCGAGGCGATTTCATTGATTTTGCCAATGGTGCCACCGATTCCCTCGATGGCGGTCACGGCATCGCGGGTGGCCGCCTGCACCGAACCGATCTGGGCGGAAATTTCGCCGGTTGCCTTGGCGGTTTGGTTGGCGAGATTCTTGACCTCGTTGGCGACGACGGCAAATCCCTTGCCGGCATCCCCCGCCCGGGCGGCCTCGATGGTGGCGTTGAGGGCCAGGAGATTGGTTTGGTTGGCGATGTTGTTGATCAGCTTGACAACCGCATCGATTCTGCCGGCGGCCTCGGCAAGTCCCCGGACAAGAGCGTTCGTGCGTTCCGCCTCGCGCACGGCGCCGCTCGAAATATCGGACGACTCGACAACCTGCCGGCTGATTTCGGCAATGGAGGCCGACAGTTCCTCGGCCGCCGCCGCCACGGTATTGACATTGCCGGCAGCCTCCTCGGCCGCGGCGGCCACCACTTCTGACTGCCGCGCCGTCTGTTCGGCGGTGTTGGCCATGCCGTGGGCCGTGGCCTGCAACTCGCTGGCGTTGGAAGAAACCACCCCAACCATGCTCTGCACGTTGCGTTCGAAGGAATCGGCGTGTTTGTTCAGGGTTTGCGATGCCTTCTCGTGAGCCACCCTGATATAGACCGAAAGTGCCAGATCCATGTCAAGATAAACGGCCTTGTTGATGGCCTGGATCATGGCCAGGGCCTGTTCCGGTTTCTTCCGGTTGGTTGCGAGGACCAGCTCGGTCATTTTGTTGACCACCAGGCAATATCCCCCCATGTACCAGCGTGGTTCCAGGCCGATTCGTTCATGAGCCTGGCCGATGGCGGTGACCTGCTGCATGCAGGATTCGCTGAAATCACCGCCAAAGACATTCTCGATCCAATGCCTTTTTTGCATCTGGCGCGCCCGCTGCATGGCATCGGGCGTGGAGAACAGCCGGGAAAGCGTTGCGCTCGCCCGAACATGGTCATAAAAAGCATCCAGAATGGAATCTATCTTTGGCGCGAGAATGCTGCGAAATTCGCGCAACAGCCTGCCTGTTTCGGCGTCGATCTTTAAGAAAGCAGTACGGGTCACGCAATCGAAATCCTGAGCCATGGGGAAAGGCCTCTGATGTTGGATGTCATTTGTAGACCATAAGCGAGGGAGGAAATATAATCACGAAGTGAAATTCACGCAAGGCATTGCGATCAACGGTCGGTTTGCCGGAAAAATCGTGATGCCGCTGGAACAAGGGGGAAGGAGTGTTGACTTCGGGGAGGGAGGACCGGGAGGGGGGGCCTCGCATTCCGGTTTTTGGAATAAACGCTGTTTCCATCCGAAGCGCTGTGTTATAGGAAAAGCCCCGTGGTGGGGGGAAAGGCTGTCATCCAGGCGGGCGTGGTGGAACAGGTAGACACGCCAGATTTAGGTTCTGGTGGCTGACAGCCGTGGGGGTTCAAATCCCTCCGCCCGCACCAGGCGGTTTTTCGGGAACAACGTGCTTGCGCCGGCGTTCAACACCAGTGTCACCAGTACCCTTGTCACTGAAGTATCACCAGAACGGCAGAGATCCTTATTCATGCAGATGATCGAGAATTCCGAAGGGTTGCGGCACGAGTTCACGGTAACCTTGCCGGCTGAAACCATCACCACCAGGGTGAACACCCGTTTGGCCGAAATCGGCAAAACAGCCCGTTTGCCTGGCTTTCGGCCCGGCAAGGTGCCGATGGTGCTGATGCGCAAGCGCTATGGCCCCTCGGTGCGGGCCGAAATCATCACAACGTCCGTTCAGGAATCCACGGCGCAGCTTTTGAAGGAACGTTCTCTGCGTCCGGCCCAGGAGCCGGAGGTCCGGATTACGGCGGGCAGTGGGAACGGGCAGGAGGATTTGAGCTTTACGGTCACCTTCGATGCCCTGCCCCAGATCCCCGCGATCGATTTCGGCTCTTTGTCTTTGGAGCGACTCACGGTCGAGGTGGACGATCAGTCGCTGGGACGAGCCATGGACCAGCTTCTGGCCGCATCGCCCCGCGCCCCCGAACCGGTCACGGAGGATCGTCCGTCCCAGTCGGGGGATATCATGATCCTCACCCTTGACGGGACGATAGAGGGGGAGGGGGGTTCTGTCCTGACGGGGGAACGTGTTTCCCTTGAACTGGGGCAGAACAGATTCGTCCCCGGCTTTGATGAAGCCATGCTCGGCGCCAGGGTGGGGGAAACCCGCACCTTTACCTTTGTGATGCCAGAGACACTGCCCGACCCCCTTGCGGATCGTTCCGCCGTTTTCGCAGGCCGGGCCGTCGCTTTTACGGCCAACGTCACGGCCTTGCAGGACGTGAAGGCGATGCCCTCCGCAGAGACCCTCGCCAAAACCTATGGGGCGGAAAACATTGAATCGATGCAGAACACGGTCAGGCAGCTTCTTGAGGGTGAATACGCACTTCAATCGCGGGAGCGGTTGAAGCGGCTTTTGCTGGACAGACTTGCGGCCACCTGTGTCTTTGATGTGCCGCCCGGAATGCTTGAAATGGAAAGCGCCGCCCTTTGGCAACAGGTGATGGACGCCAAGGCCAAGGGAGAACTTGAACCGGAGGAAATGACCAGGGATGAGGAAACCCTGAAAGCCGAATACCGGGCCGTGGCTGAACGGCGTATCCGGCTTGGATTGATTCTGGCGGAAATCGGACGGACGAACACGATCACGCTGACACCGGGCGATATCGAACAGGCGTTGCGGGTGGGAACACGACGGGTGCCGCATGCGCTGAAGGCAAGGATGGTTGCCTATTATTGCAAGACGCCCCATATGTTCAATGCCGTGAAGGCAACGGCCCTGGAGGACAAAATAGTGGACTTCATCCTTGCCCGGGCCGCGGTGACCGAAAGGGTGGTGACGGCGGAAGAACTGGCCAGGGACGACGTTGGTGATTCGGAAAAGGGTGAGGAAACGGCACCGCTTGATGGGGCGGAGTTGGGGGCTGCACCACAGGACGGTTGAGGCAGGGGCGAAGGCTGGCGAGGGGTTCACATGAAAGATCGCGATCCGCTTGATGTTTATATGAATACGTTGGTGCCGATTGTGGTGGAGCAGACCAACCGCGGCGAACGCGCCTATGATATTTATTCGCGCCTTCTGAAGGAACGCATCGTTTTTCTGACCGGTCAGGTTTATGATGTCGTGGCCAGTCTGGTGTGTGCGCAGCTTCTATTTCTGGAATCCGAAAACCCGGGCAAGGACATTGCGCTTTATATCAATTCACCGGGGGGAGTCGTGACCTCAGGGTTGGCTATTTACGATACCATGCAGTACATTCGCTGTCCGGTGTCCACCCTGTGCATCGGTCAGGCCGCGTCCATGGGATCGCTGTTGCTGGCCGCCGGTGCGGCCGGCAAACGTTTTTCCCTGCCCAATTCGCGGATCATGGTCCACCAGCCTTCGGGGGGAGCGCAGGGACAGGCCACCGATATCGAAATCCAGGCCCGCGAGATTTTGTCTCTGCGATCCCGGCTGAATCAAATCTATGTCAAGCATACCGGCCAACCGCTTGAAAACATCGAGCGGGCGGTGGAGCGCGACAAGTTCATGGCCCCCGCGGAAGCGAAGGAATTTGGCCTGATCGACGAAGTGGTGGTGGCCCGCCCCCCCCTTGAAGGGGAGACGGCACAATAAATCGGGATGGAAAGGCAGGGGTGGGGCAAACAGGGAATATTGAGACATCTCTCCATGTTCCCTCTTTTTTGCCGTTGTCTGCGGCCCGTGGAAGGGGCTAACATGGGTACAGGTTGCTGGCGTTCCGTGGGCGGGACGCTTCAATGGATGGAAAAACAATGACGAAGTCCAGTAGCAGCGACTCGAAAAATACACTCTACTGTTCGTTCTGCGGCAAGAGTCAACATGAGGTTCGCAAGCTTATCGCCGGTCCGACGGTTTTTATCTGTGATGAATGCGTCGAGCTGTGCATGGACATCATCCGCGAGGAACATAAAACGCATCTTGTGCGATCGCGGGATGGTGTGCCAACTCCCCGCGATATTTGCCGCGTTCTTGACGATTACGTCATCGGCCAGCAACACGCAAAACGTGTGCTGTCCGTGGCCGTGCATAATCACTACAAGCGGCTGGCCCATGGCACCCGGGCGAATGACATCGAAATCGCCAAATCCAACATCCTTCTAGTGGGACCGACGGGGTGCGGCAAGACTCTGTTGGCCCAAACGCTTGCCCGCATTCTTGATGTGCCCTTCACGATGGCCGATGCCACCACCCTGACCGAGGCCGGATATGTGGGCGAGGATGTGGAGAATATCATCCTGAAACTGTTGCAGTCGGCGGATTATAACGTTGAACGCGCACAGCGGGGCATTGTTTACATCGATGAGATCGACAAGATCAGCCGCAAGTCGGACAATCCGTCGATCACACGCGATGTTTCCGGCGAAGGCGTGCAACAGGCGTTGTTGAAAATCATGGAAGGCACGGTGGCTTCCGTTCCCCCCCAGGGTGGGCGCAAACATCCCCAGCAGGAATTTTTGCAGGTGGACACGACCAACATCCTGTTCATCTGCGGTGGCGCTTTTTCGGGGCTGGAAAAGATCATCGCCCAGCGCGGGCGGGGTACGTCCATTGGCTTTAGGGCCGATGTCCACGGACCCGACAAACGCAAGACCGGGGAGATCCTGCAAGAGGTGGAACCCGAAGATTTGCTGAAATATGGGTTGATCCCTGAATTCGTCGGGCGGCTGCCGGTCATTGCGACTCTGGAGGATCTGGACGAGGCGGCGCTTATCGAGATCCTGACCGTTCCCAAGAACGCCCTGGTCAAACAGTACCAGAGGTTGTTTGAGATGGAGGATATTCGCCTTACATTCCACGAAGACGCTTTGCGGGCCATCGCCCACAAGGCGATCGATCGCAAAACCGGGGCGCGGGGATTGCGTTCGATCATGGAAAGCATCCTTTTGGAAACCATGTTCGATCTGCCGACCATGGAGGGTACGATCGAAGTGGTGGTCAACAAGGATGTGGTGGAAAATCGGGCCAAGCCGTTGTTGATTTATTTTTCGGAACGGCGCGAAGACATCGGTTCAAGCGCATGAACAGGAAAAGCGGTCCCATGCCTTGAGCACGATCGGTCCGGTGCCCAGGTATGCGGCACGTGACCGGCAGACAAGGGGTGTGTCCGAAAAATCGAAGAGGTAGCCAAAGTGACGAACGTGACTGGTTCCATCTTTCCTGTATTGCCCTTGCGAGACATCATCGTTTTTCCGCACATGATCGTTCCCCTGTTCGTAGGACGGGAAAAATCCGTGCGAGCCCTTGAAGACGTGATGAAGAATGACAGGCAGATCCTGCTGATCGCCCAGCGCAATGCGGCGCAGGACGATCCGGCCATCGAGGATATCTACAAGATCGGTACCGTTTCCACGGTGTTGCAGCTGCTCAAATTGCCGGACGGCACCGTCAAGGTGCTGGTGGAAGGGGGGCAACGGGCACGCATTCTGGGGTTCACCGGCAACGAGGCCTTTTTCGAGGCCCAGGCCGAGCTGATCGATGAGCAGATCGGGAACGTCCAGGAGCTGGAGGCCTTGTCCCGGTCGGTGGTTACCCAGTTCGAGCAGTATATCAAGCTCAACAAGAAAATCCCACCCGAGGTGCTGGTCTCGGTCAACCAGATCGAGGAACCGGCCAAGTTGGCCGATACGGTCGCTTCCCATCTGGCCCTGAAGGTGGTTGACAAGCAAGAGTTGCTGGAAGCGGAAACCGTCAGCGAGCGGCTGGAGCGGGTCTATTTGTTCATGGAATCCGAAATCGGCGTCTTGCAGGTTGAAAAGAAAATCCGCAATCGCGTCAAGCGACAGATGGAGAAGACGCAGCGAGAGTATTACCTGAACGAGCAGTTGAAAGCCATCCAGAAGGAACTGGGAGAAGGGGAGGATGGCCGGGACGAGGCTTCCGAGATCGAGGAGCGCATCAACAAAACCCGCTTGTCGAAAGAGGCACGGGAAAAGGCTTTTGCCGAGCTGAAAAAGCTCAAGAACATGAGTCCGATGTCGGCGGAGGCCACGGTTGTCCGCAGCTATATCGATTGGCTGTTGTCCATTCCGTGGAAAAAGCGGACCACGGTCAAGCGCGACATCAAGCAGGCCAAAAAAATTCTGGATGAAGACCACTTCGGGCTTGAGAAGGTCAAGGAACGGATTCTGGAATACCTCGCGGTGCAGCAGCGCACGAAAAAGGTCAAAGGCCCCATCCTGTGTCTGGTGGGGCCGCCAGGGGTCGGCAAAACCTCGCTCGGCAAATCCATCGCGCGGGCGACAGGACGTAATTTCGTGCGGGTTTCCCTGGGTGGCATGCGGGATGAGGCGGAGATTCGCGGGCACCGGCGGACCTACATTGGCTCCATGCCGGGCAAGATCGTCCAGAGCATGAAAAAAGCCAAGGCGTCCAATCCGCTGTTTCTTCTCGATGAAGTGGACAAGATGGGCGCTGACTGGCGGGGAGACCCGGCGTCGGCCCTGCTGGAAGTGCTGGACCCGGAACAAAATTTCGCCTTCAGCGATCATTACCTTGAAGTGGATTACGATCTGTCCGATGTGATGTTCGTCACCACGGCCAATACTTTGCGCATGCCCCAGCCGCTTCTGGACCGGATGGAAACCATTCGCCTCGCCGGCTATACGGAAGACGAAAAAATCGAGATCGCCATCCGTCACCTGATTCCCAAACAAATGGAAGCCGCCGGTCTCAAGAAAGGCGAGTGGAATATTACCGACGAAGCTTTGCGGGATGTGTGCCGTTATTATACCCGCGAGGCCGGTGTGCGCAATCTCGAGCGTGAAATCGCCAATCTGACCCGCAAGGCGACCAAGGAAATTCTGATGAAAAGCCTGAAGCGGGTCATGGTCACACGCAAGAATCTCGACAAATATGCCGGTGTACGCAAATTCCGGTATGGCGAGGCGGAGTTGGAAAACCTCGTCGGGGTCACGACGGGGCTTGCATGGACCGAAATGGGGGGAGAGCTTTTGTCGATCGAGGCCGTCATCATGCCGGGTAAGGGTCATGTGACATTGACCGGTCAGTTGGGTGATGTGATGAAGGAATCGATTCAGGCCGCCCGCTCCTATGTGCGTTCCCGTTCTGTTCGATTTGGGATCAAGCCAACTTTGTTCGAAAAACGTGACATCCACCTTCACGTGCCAGAAGGTGCAACGCCGAAAGATGGCCCTTCGGCGGGCGTTGCCATGTGTACCTCCATTGTCTCGGCCCTGACCGGCATTCCCGTGCGCAAGGATATCGCCATGACCGGTGAAATCACCCTGCGCGGGCGGGTGCTGCCCATTGGAGGCCTTAAGGAAAAACTTCTGGCCGCCATGCGAGGTGGTATTAAAGTGGTTTTGATTCCAAAAGACAACGAAAAGGATCTCGCGGAAATTCCGGAAAACGTGAAGAAATGGCTGAATATTACTTCTGTGTCCATCGTCGATGAAGTGTTGGAAAAGTCTCTGGTTGCGCCGCTGGTCGCCATCGAATGGGTCGAGCCGGATGACGACGCAGTACGACCGATGGCAGAAGACGACTCATCTGCAGAAGATTCGGTTGTGACCCATTAGAAACAGAAGAAAACGGTTTTTATAATAAAAAGTAGCGAGTCTTCTAATTATTTCTTACGAGTTTTGGTTGCCGCGTGAAACCGTCTGGTTGTCGGCAGGAAAAGATGTATACAACATTTGACTTGCCAGCCGGAGGGTAGAGGCGTAGCTTTCCAATCTGAGGGGAAAGAACCAGAAGAGAATGATTATTACAACCGGTCATCCGAACCCACGGTTGACGAGAGAGGGTATGCGCTTTAAACTCTCGCTTGCCTTGGGGGAAAGGTTGGACGCTCGAAGATTAAGCGCTCAATGAATGTTCAATAACGAGCATAAAGGGTGACTAAGGATTTAGTTTGCTATCAGAGGGGGCCTAAGTGAATAAAAATGATCTTATTGCGGCTGTGACAAATGATGCTGGTTTGTCTAAAGCCGATGCAGCGAAAGCTGTGGACGCTGTATTTGATGCTATCGTCGCTGCTCTGAAGACGGGGGATGAAGTGCGGCTCGTTGGTTTTGGTACGTTCACTGTGACCGAACGTGCCGCAAGCAAGGGTAGAAATCCGCGCACCGGTGAGGGGATGACAGCCACCAAAGCCCCTGACAGGGGGAGGAGCGGCAACATTCGTGAGCCTGATTCAAACCCTTCCAGGCAGGGCGGTGGCAGAAGAGAAATGAGAAGTTCTGCATGCATGGGCCGGGAGGCCGCGGGAAAAAGTTCCTCCTGGCTCCAGGGGAGGGGGCTTTTTTTGCAACAGTCCGGTGGAAATTCTGTGCAGGCAAGAACCCTACGAAGCCCAGGAGAATGACGCGGAAATTCGGGTTTGTCGTGAAAGAAGGGTGTCGGATTGCACGGGAGTGTGGTTTATCCGCAGGGCGTGATAAGAGGCGCAGAGCCGCGGTCTGCATCGCAATGCAGCGGATGGGCCAAAGAACAAGCAGGGTTGGAACAGTTCACCTGAAATCTATCCGTCATACTGTTCAACATGAACAGATATATGGCCATGGGTGAGGCTTCAGAAGCCTTGGGTGTGTCGATCCCCACCGTGCGGCGCTGGGAGCGTGACGGCACGGTGATCCCGGAGCGCACGGCGGGGCGTGCTATGCCCCGAATGTGGCACGGCCGCGACGTGAGTGCCGCGATCACTCTGAAGAACAGGACCCCACAGTGCCAGCCTGTGGAGGGGAAGGCTCTAGCTCTGGTCGCAAGACTGGAACGAAACCAGCCTCAACGAAGCCGGAATCCAGCACAAAGCACCCTGTGGGGAGGTTTGGCTCAGCCTGGATGAACGGTGGTGTCCTTGTTTTAAGACAAGCCCGAAGGCAAGAGGCCGGTGTCTTTTCCGGCTCCGGCGCGGGCGGGGAAACGGGGGGCTGTTTCTGCTTGTGTGGATTGGCAACACCAGGGCCACCAGACAAGGTAAAGAATGAACCGGGTGTGAACCAAAGCTGTGCATTAGGCGGCACGGCGTCGTGAAGGGTTTGGCTGGTTACGATTTGCGGGTGTCGGCGGGTTGGCGGCGACAGTTGCC
>WOUV01000024.1 GCA_009773045.1 Rhodospirillaceae bacterium
TGGACACCTCCGGAAACCCCACCTTTCTGACGACATGAGAGGCTAATTCTGGCTCGCTGTCGGCGTGCGGGTTGAAGCGGGTGGTTTTGCCGTCAGTTTCCGCTCTCCGGGGTGCCCCCATGCCGGATTTCCGGCCCTCTGGCGTCATGCAGGCACACTTCTCCTGTGTCGAGCCAGCACCAACGCTTCATGTTGTAGGCCATAGCTGCCAGGGTGATGGTTGCCTCCTTTGATGGAAGGGGGACTCCTTGAATCACACGCAGATTCGTGCCGTCAACAACCCATTGCGCTAAACTGATAGATGGTCAGACTTGGTATAGAGGTAATTTGAACATTGTAGCCCTCCTTCAAGTTATCTCTACAACAGCACTTAAAAAACAAGCTTCAAGTTTTCTACAAACAACCTCCCTTTGTCACTTGGTGCGTCGGCGTTTTGTTAGCAGTGCTGTTAAGGCTGTACATCAACAGTACAGACCGAAGGGCACTTCTGATGTCGTGAATAAGGCGCTTGAGTTCTTGGGCAGGTCAGAACATAAGGACGCTGCCGGAATGCCAACGTTCCTGCGTCGAAATATTGAAAGCCATTCTGGGAGCGTGGTAGTTCCAGCTACGCTGTGTGGGATCTTCCAAGAAACGCCGCCGTGCGAGACGCAGCCCACCAGACATTTGGAGTGGATTTGGGAGAGGCCTAAATGTACAGAAAAACAATACGAAAGAAACGTTGGAACTTTACCCGAACGCGCTTCTAGTCCGCGCGACAACTCATAAGAATTATGCCCTCCAGCCGGCGGGGCCGGCATCACACCGCCCCTCGTTTCAGGCCGGCAGCCTTTGTGTTTCGTCTCGCCGTCTTTGTGCATCATTTCCGTATCCCCCTTGATCCCGGTTGTCTGCCCCGCCGGTGTTTCCTTCCGGTCCCCCGTGGCAGGCATCCCCCTCTCAATTCCTCTTGTCTTTTAGCATACGACCCATTAGGGATCGTGTAGAGATAGGCGAAAAAATGACGAATATCACAAATTATTTTGCATACACTTTGAATGGCGGCACTGGAAAAGGGTTCGGGAATGAACCGAAGAGTGGGGACGCTGTACGGACACAGAAATTCCGCACATTGTTTCATTTGAATAATTCAATAAAGCACGAGGAAGGACTTCAGGGGTGACACGCATACTCCGTGGGGATACATCAGGCCCGTGGGGACACGTCAGGAAAGAAGCGATGACAGGGACCATGACACCGGCCAAGATCACCCGCCCGGACATCCGGCGGGTGTTCGTGCGCAACCGGTTGTTCGAACGGCTCGATCACAGCCGGGAGGAAGGCACCGCCACCTGGGTGTACGGGCCGCCAGGGGCGGGCAAGACCACGCTGGTATCAAGCTGGATCGCCGCCCGCACTCTCCCCGGCCTGTGGTATCAGGTGGATGAGAGCGACCACGATCTGGCCGGTTTCTTCCACACCCTGGCCCGGGCCGTCGCCCATCTGGCCCCCGAACGGGCGCCGCTGCCCCGATTCTCGGTGGAGGCCACCCTGGGCGCCTTCGCGCAAAGCTATTTCCATGCCCTTTATGACAGCCTGCCAATCCCGTATGTTCTGGTTCTGGACAATTGCCAGGACGCGCCCCTCCACGACATCCTCGCCCCCGCCTGTTCCGCCTGCCCCGCCGGCGGGCACGTGGTGCTGATCAGCCGCATGGAACTGCCGGCGACCCTCGGCCCGGCTTCAGGTCCACGGGGCACTCACCCGCATCGGCTGGGAGCCTTTGCGCCTGACCGACGACGAGGCGGGCGGAATCGCCGCCAGCCGCGGCGTGACGCTCACCCCCGAACAGGCCACGGCGCTGAATGCCCGCGCCGATGGCTGGGTCGCCGGGGTGCGGCTGATGCTGGAGAACACAAGCCCGACATATTCGAAAGGTCTCCCGCCGAAGGACCGTTCCGCCCTGTTCGCCTATTTCGCCACGGAAGTGTTCACCCGCCTGACCCCCGCCGGGCAGCACATCTTGCACCATGCCGCCCTGTTTCCTTCCACCATGACCGCCGCCATGGTCGGGGCGCTCGCCGGCGCGGAAGGGGCGGAGGCCGTGCTGGTGCGCCTCGCCCGCATGGGCTGGTTCACCAGCGTGTATGAAAAAGAGGAACAGGAATGGGGGAGCGTGGGGGAGGTTCAACCCTCCCCACACCCCCACGCTACGGTACGCTTCTATCAGTTCCATGCCCTGTTCAGGGAATTTCTGCGGGCGCAGGGGCATTTCGAGGCACCCGTGCGGCGCGCTGCCGCCCACCTCCTGCAAGACGCCGGCCTGGAGGGGGATGCGGCATTCCTTCTGATCGAGGCCGGGGCCTGGGAAGATCTCGGCGCCCTGGTGCGGGACCAGGCGCCCCGGATGCTCGGTCTCGGCCGGCACCGCACCCTGGAGCATTGGCTAAGGGCGCT
This sequence comes from Rhodospirillaceae bacterium, assembly GCA_009773045.1. Taxonomy (GTDB): domain Bacteria; phylum Pseudomonadota; class Alphaproteobacteria; order Rhodospirillales; family Rhodospirillaceae; genus WOUV01. The sequence goes on from WOUV01000024.1 coordinate 2,437, forward strand.
GCCGCCGGAGCGGGTGAACAGCGACCCCTGGCTTCTCTATTGGCTTTGATCATTGGCTCGCGGTGCTAGCGGAACGGGGCTGGACGCCCTTCAAGTTGGCACAAACCATGCCCCCGCCGGTGATCGGGGGGCGGTCGCCATGGCGGCCTTCATCGCCCTCTTCGCCCGCCAGCCGTGGCATGGGGAGTGGCAACACTGGATCGCTCTGGTCGGCCACATGGCCGATGCCAGCACGGATGCACACCTGCGCGCCTATGCCCGCTCCATTCTGGCCGTCTCCTACTATTACCGCGGCCGGCTCGACGGCAGCCAGCGCCTCCTCGATCAGGTGCGGCGCGAGGACACCGCCGGCCTGATGAACCCCCTGCCGCAGGTCTTTCATCCCTTCATCGTCGCCGACCACGCCCTGTGCACCGGCGCCTATGCCGAGGGCCTGGAGGCGACTCATGCCACCCTGGCGGCGGCGGAAAAAACCGGCATTGCCGTCTGGGAGACGACGACGCTGTTCCATGGCGTGATGCTGTGCCTGGCCACCCATGATCGGACCGGCGCCCGGGCCTTTCTCGACCGCCTTGCGCCGCTTCTGGACGAGGGCCGGCCGGTGAATGCCTCCGGCTGGTATGCGGCGCGGGCGTGGCACGACCTGATGACCGGCAACCACGCCGACGCCGTTCGCCACGGCGCGCGCATGCTCAGCCGTCTGGAGCGGGCCGGGGTGCCCCTGTATCAAGCCCTGGCCCTGACCGGCCATGCCTTCATCCTCCAGCAGGCGGGGCGGGCGGCGGAGGCGGAGGCGACCCTGATGTGCACCCTGTTCGCCAGCCACGGGATCCTATACGGATCCCGGCACATAATGAACCGTGGGGGTGTGGGGGAGAGCCAGCCCTCCCCCCCGTCTTGTGTCCACCACGCCGCGGGAGAGGCGCTGTTGCGCGAGGCCATGGCCTTCGGCGCCCGCCACGGCTACCGCGCTTTCATCTTTTGGCCGCGGGAGGCGATGGCCACCTTATGCGCCCGCGCCCTGGCGCTGGAGATCGAGCCTGGGTACGTTCGCGCCCTCATCGCCCATCACCGTTTCTCCCCGCCGCCGGAGGCGACCGACGCCTGGCCCTGGCCATTGCGCATCCATGTTCTTGGCCGCTTCCGATTATGGCGCGACGGGGAGGAGGTTTCCTTCCCGCGCAAGGTGCCCAAGGTGCCGTTGCGGCTTTTGAAGGCCCTGGTGGCCTTTGGGGCCAAAGACGTGGCGGAGGAAAAACTGATCGACGCCCTGTGGCCGGAGTCCGAGGGCGACGCGGCGCGGCAGGTTCTCGCCACCACCCTGTTCGCCTTGCGCAAGCTGATCGGGGCAGATGTCCTCCACCGCCAGAACGGCAGGCTGTTCCTGGACCCCGGTCCGTGCTGGGTGGACCTGTGGGCTGTCACCCGCGCCCTGGACGATGCCGATCTTTCGCCGGAGGATTTCCCCGGCGCCATCACCCGGCTTTACACGGGTGGCGCACCCGTCTGTCCCGCCGCCTGTCAACCGCCCTCCGCTGGCCCGCCTCTGGACCAGACCGACCGCGCCCCCGAGGCCACCCGCCTGCGCCAGTGGGGCCGGATGGTCGGGGTGGGGGAAACGGCCAAAAACATTTCCGCGAGCCTGACCCTGTCCGATTTCTGACGCCACGCGCACTATGCCATGCCGTCAGTGATTTGGTCAGACCGCAACATCTTTCCCGATCAATCTGCGCATCCGGGAAAAGATCACGCAGCCCGGATTCCGACAACAGGTTGACCGAAGCGCCCGTACCCGTCACTTGAAGAGATTCAGCCTCCTGGAAGTGCTCCCAGACCACAGTTCTTTTACCAGGGATTGAGCTGCACCTCCGCGGCCGAGACGTATTCTATGGTTGTTCCTGTTCCATCAAGATCAACGATCATCACATCACCCTCGATGTGATGATCGGCATCGGCGTGGGTATTGAAGTAATGCCAGGTCTCGCGTTGGACATAGGTTTCAAGAATGCGACAGGCGCGGTTCAGTTCCTGATCGTCGTTGTGCTTTTCGGCTTTGAGGGTGCGGGCGAACCCCTCGTAAAGGGTGTCCGCAAGCACGAAATCGACGACGATACCACCGCGGTAATAAATGATTCTACGCATGGCCCTTGCGCCTTATCCAGAGTGTCGGAAGCGAAACAGATCTTTCATGACCGCTGACGGCGGAAAAGGGGACGACCGTTGATGTGTGTGACGTACCCCCAGCGGTTGACCGTGATGCGGCCGGTCTGTTCCGCCGGCGCGGGATCGTGTGATTCGGCGGGTTCGATCACGGCGGTGTATTCGGGCGGTGGGCAGGCATTCCAGCCGTTCAGGTTCCGGCGAAAGTCGTCATAACTGCCATACACTTTCTGCATCTTGGACCGGGTGGTCAGGGAGTGCAGAAAAGGGGCCTGGCGGCTTTCGGCCCGCCAAGCGGGCAGCCAAAGACCATTGGTCCGTGACGGCGGCTCGGCATCAAGAACGGCCCGAAAGACCCTTGCCTCTCCCCACATGACGCAGGCGGCGACAAACGGCGAACGCTCGGCATGCGAGGCGATTCGCATCCGCCGCCGAATCAGGAACGCACTGGCCCATCCGCGCACATAGGTCATCCACCAGTCGGCTTGTGGCGCCATGGGCAGGGTGGCCACGACGGCCCGGGCGGTTTTGCCCAGTACACGGACCGCAACGCCTTGTCCACCCAGCGGTCAATGGGGGCGACACCGTGCTGGGGATCAAGAAAGACATACCCGGGCCACTCCCGGTTCAAAGAAACCTCTGATTCCATTCCCCCCGGAATCCGCGTGTGCGCCAGAACCCGGGGAGAATCCTCCGCCGGCGCGCAGGCATCGAGATCGAAAACCTGCGCCCGGCTGAGCACGGTCAACAACCACACCGGGGTGTACCAGCCCTCACCCTTCGCACGTTTCGGATCTGTGCGGACCATGGAAACGTTTTTTATTCTCCCCGGGCTATTCGCGGTTTCCCATGAGATGCATCAACATCTGGAACAGATTGATGAAGTTCAGATACAATGACAGGGCACCCATGACAGCAAGTTTGGTGTTGGTCTCCTGCCCGTAATGCTCAGCATATTCATTGCGGATGCGTTGCGTGTCATAGGCGGTCAGCCCCGTGAACACTAGAACCCCGATGACCGAAATGGCAAAGTGCAGGGCGCTCGAAGCCAGGAACAGATTGACCACTCCGGCAATGACGATGCCGATCAACCCCATGAACAGGAACGATCCCATCTTCGACAGGTCGGCCTTGGTGGTGTAGCCATAAAGACTGACGCCGGCGAACATGGCGGCGGTGATGAAGAACACCCGGGCCACGCTAGCGCCGGTGAACACCAGAAAAATGGCCGCCATGGAAAGGCCCATCGTTCCGCAGAACACCCAGAACAGGGTTTGCAGGGCACTGACCGACAACCGATCGAAACGCCAGGACAGGACAAAGATGAAGGCTAGCGGGGCCAGCATCACCACCCATTTCAGGGGCGTGCCGAAAATGAGCGCCGCGAGGGCCGGGGTTGCGGCCACCAGAGCGGCGACGATGCCGGTCACGCCCAGCCCCATCACCATGAGGTTGTAAACCCGCAGCATGTGCTGACGCAATCCCGCATCGAACACGGCCCCCTCGGCGCCGGCGGCGCTCCATGCCGCCCGACGTTGAGGGTAATCGTTGAAAACGACCATGATGGTGGTCTCCTTTCTTGACAGAGTGGGAACATTGTACCACACCTTTTGTGACGAACAAAGCGGGGAATGTTCCTAAAACGAGGACAGGGGCGCGTCAGGCCCGCAGAATCAGGGCATCGATGGTCGTTCCGTCCGAACGCTGATAATAACCGGGACGGTGCCCAACCCGTTCAAAGCCAAGATTCCGATAAAAGGCAAGGGCGGCGCTGTTATCGACCGCCACCTCCAGAAAGGTTGTCGTTCCCTTTGTGCGCATGACCAACCGCTGGCCAAGGCCCAGCCGGCGGGCCTCCGGCACCACCCCGATCATCAGGATCTCGGTCTCATCAAGGACGCGCCATCCGATGATCATACCCGTCGCGTCATCTCCCGTCAAGGCCAGCCAGCCAAAGATCCCCGGCATGGTCAGGACGGTGGCCATGGCGGGAGTGTCCCACGCCGTCTCGAAACAGCGGGCCTGCACGGTCGCGGCAACGGCCGCATGCGCCGGGGTGAGCGGGAGCAGACGGGTCAGAAGCACCGGGGAGTGCCCTGGGGAGTGCCCTCCGACCGGGAGGAAGGCCCGGTGACATCCGGCGGACGCAGGTACAACGGTTCGGGCGTCCTCCTTTGGCCCATCTCCTCGCGCGCCGCGGCAACGGCCGCCACCGCCCAGGCCTGAGGGTGAGTTTCTTCCGCGATTCCCGCGATCGTGGCGGGCAGGACGCCGACCGGACGAACGTTTCCCGCAAGCACCGCCGGTGCGGGCAGATCGGCCAGAAAATCCGTCAAGGCCGAAGGCACAAGCGCCCGCACAGGCCCAAGCGGAACCGGTCCCTGGACCGTCAGGCGAAAGGGCTGGACGTAAACATCGCTCCGGAAGCTGTCGAGGAGCACCACGACAAGATGCTCCTCCCGACTCTTGGTCCCAACGGCCCAGGCCACCGCCTCGGAGGTCGTCACGCCCGCCACGGGCCGCGCCGCCGCAAGCCCCAGGGCACGGGCCGTGGCAAGCCCAACCCGCACGCCCGTGAAGGATCCCGGCCCCACCGTGACCGCAAACATCTCTACTTCCGCGAACGAAATGCCCGCCTCAACCCGTACAGCCTGCACCATGGGCATCAGGATTTCGGCCTGGGCCCGTGTCGCGATGGCCTCGCGGTGCGCCAAGACCGTTCCATCCCGCCACACGGCGACGGAACACCCTTGTGTTGCACTCTCCAAGGCCATCATCAACACGATCGTCTTACCCTTATGTGTTCTTTCTCTTTCTCTCTCTCGAGCGCCGGGCGTATCCTGCGGCCCTTGGCTTGGCTTGGCGAAAAGGGTCATGCGCGGACACGATTGAACGGGTCTACGGGCATATAGCTTCTGATCGGTTTCGGAAAGTGCTGGACGCCCAGCGCTAGCGATAGCAGGATGTTAGCGGGATGTTGACCGACATCTATTGAGGTCAACTGAGGTCAACTCCTTGATTTTTCTGGTCGGAGTGAGAGGATTCGAACCTCCGGCCCCTACGTCCCGAACGTAGTGCTCTACCAGGCTGAGCTACACTCCGTGACTGGATCGGTCGCTGCCCAGGGGGACAGCACCATGACACTCTATAGTCCTACAACCGGTCCGCATCCCTTCAAAAAGACATGCTCTGACTGTCCTTGGGGAGATATCATGCTGGTCAAGATTCGCACCAGACTCATCCCTGCTCTCCGAACAACGCCTGAAGACGCTGCTTCAAGGTAAGAAGGTCGCGCCAGGCGAACCTTTTTTGTGCCGGTGAACGCAACAGATAGGCCGGATGAAAGGTTGCAATAACCGGGATGGGGCGGGGCAAGCCGGATGAATATTCAAACCACCGGCCGCGCAGTTTCATGATTCCCTCATTGTGGGCCAGCACCGTCGATGCAGCGAGTCCTCCCACCAGCAAAAGGATTCGTGGTGCGGCAAGAACGATATGACGTTCAAGAAAAGGCAACAGTACGCCCACCTCGGCCGGCATCGGCTTGCGATTGACGGGCGGACGCCAGGGCACGACATTCGTGATGTAGCAGTTGGACCGCCGGTCAAGGCCAATGCTTTCCAGCATCCGGTCCAAAAGCCGTCCGCTTGGCCCGACGAACGGCAGCCCCTGGCGGTCTTCTTCCCCCCCCGGGGCCTCGCCGATCACCATGACCGGCGCCGTGGGCACACCATCGGCAAAAACCGTTTGGGTGGCGGAGGCCTTCAACACGGGGCAGCCGTCGAACCCGGCAATCGCCGCGCGCAAGTCTTCAAGGGTGGCACAGCGGGCCGCCAGTTCGGCCGCCGTGCGGACAGCGGCATCCGCAAGACCGGCACCGGCGAAAGGAGCCGCAGGCGGAAGGACACGCCCCAACGGCGCCTGCGTCGCCGGGAGTGGCGTGATCCGCACGCTTGGCACGCTTGGCGCGCCTAGTGCGGTCTGCGCGGTCTGCGCGGTCTGCACGGAAGGAGGCCGCGCCGACACGGCATAATAGTCCACCGGCGTTTCGCCTACGGCCTCGTCCACGCCAGCCTCCAGATGCCAGCGCAGGCAGACCAGGGAAGAAAGGGGGCGATTCATGAATAAAGGGTCCTGTCTTCCGCACCAAACCCCCTTCCGCGCAAAAGGCTCAACAGCTTTGTGCGAAAGAGTTCGTTACATGGTCCTTGTCTATGATATAGAGGCACCGTGAACAATCCAAGCAGCGGCACTGGGAAAAAGGCGGAGGAACAGATGGCCCGTGACTCGATGGAATTTGACGTGGTGATCGTTGGCGGTGGACCGTCCGGCCTGTCGGCGGCGATTCGGCTGCGCCAGCTTGCCATCGAGCATAACCAAGAGTTGAGCATCTGCCTGATCGAAAAAGGCTCCGAAATGGGGGCGCATATCCTTTCCGGCGCCGTCATCGAGACCCGTGCCCTGGATATTCTGATTCCCGACTGGAAAGAAAAAGACGCTCCATTGACTGTACCGGCGGCGGAGGATCGTTTTCTGTTTCTCACGGAAACGGGTGCCTTGCGTCTGCCAACTCCCCCTCTCATGCACAACCACGGCAACTATATCGTGAGCCTTGGCAACGTGTGCCGCTGGCTTGCCGAACAGGCCGAAGCCCTGGGGACCGAGATGTTCGCAGGGTTTGCCGGCGCCGCGGTTCTGTATAACACAGATGGCAGCGTGCGCGGCGTTGCGACTGGCGATATGGGAATCGGGCGGGATGGAACGCCAACGGCCAACCATCAGCCAGGAGTTGACCTTTTTGCCCGTCAGACTATTTTTGCCGAAGGCTGCCGGGGGTCATTGACCAAAACCCTGATCGAACATTTCGATCTGCGGGCCGGATGCGATGTCCCCACCTATGGGCTTGGCATCAAGGAATTGTGGGAGGTGGATCCCTCCTGTCATCAGGAAGGATTGATCCTCCATACCATCGGCTGGCCCCTTGACAACAACACCTATGGCGGGTCGTTCCTGTATCATCTGGACGACCACCAGGTGGCGGTGGGCTTCGTGGTCGGCCTTGATTACGCGAACCCCCATTTGAGTCCGTTCGATGAGTTCCAGCGTTTCAAAACCCATCCCGCGATCCGCCGCTTTTTCACCGGCGGGCGGCGGGTGGCCTACGGTGCCCGTGCCCTCAGCGAGGGTGGGCTTCAGTCGATTCCAAGGCTCACCTTTCCGGGCGGCGTACTGGTGGGCGACACGGCGGGTTTTCTGAATGTGCCCAAGATCAAGGGCACCCATACCGCCATGATGTCCGGCATTCTTGCCGCTGAAACCATTTTCACGGCACTGACGACGGGCACCGGAGATGAAGTCACCGCCTATGCCACGGCCGTGCGCAAAAGCTGGATCTACGACGAATTGAAAGAGGTCCGCAACATCCGCCCGGCTTTCCGCTGGGGCCTGTGGCCGGGCATGGCCTATGCCGGTCTTGAAACCTATCTTTTCAAAGGCCGCACCCCTTGGACCTTGCGGCATCATGCCGACCACACCGCCTTGAAAAAGGCTGCCCGCTGCCCGAAGATCGACTATCCAAAACCCGACGGGAAGATCAGTTTCGACAAGTTGTCCTCTGTTTTCCTGTCGGCCACCAATCACACGGAAAACCAGCCGGTCCACTTGCGGCTTGCGGATGCGGCGGTGCCGATTACGGTCAACTTGACCCTTTACGATGCGCCGGAGCAGCGCTATTGCCCGGCCGGGGTCTATGAAATCGTTTGCAACGACGACGGCAATGATCCGAGACTGCACATCAACGCCCAGAACTGTGTCCATTGCAAAACCTGCGATATCAAAGACCCGACTCAGAACATCATCTGGACGGTGCCCGAAGGCGGTGGGGGACCGAACTACCCCAATATGTAAGACTTCCCATGGGCGTCGGTCTTGACGGACGCTCATGGGGCCGGCGCGCCCAATGGCAGATGAGCCAAAGGTTGCGGATGCCGGCGATCGAGGAAGTCTTGATCGGTCACGATCACGGCTCGAAGGGATCAATCGCGATACGGCTCTCCCTGGGTAAAGGGGCGAAGGGAAAAGCATTGGGAACACACGATCAGAACACAACCCTGCTTCGCAAAGCTGGTGGAGCAATCGGATGCCGATAATGAGACAATGGCGTATGCGCGCCGCCATGATCATCGCCTTTTTGCCTGCTGCCTGTGGCGGGCAGAACAACCAAGTGACATCGCCACGGGATGCCATGGCCACGGTCACCCCCGAGGAAAGCCAGGTGGGCGCTTATCTCGCCGGGCAACATGCCCTGCACGAGCACGACTTCAAGGCCGCCTCCCGCTATTATGGCAATGCCCTGCGCGTCGATCCCACCAACGTCTCCCTTTTGAAACGGACCTACGCGCTTTTGGCGGCGGAGGGGAACCTCGACGAGGCCATCACCCTTGTGGAGCGGCTGAAGGCGTTGAAGGAGGAAGACCCGGTTGCGGGCATCATGCTCGCCACACGAGCGGCGCGGGACGAAAATTACGCCGAAGTGGAACGAATCATGGCGATCCAGCCGCGCCAGGGCTTCAACAAATTCATAGCTCCCCTGATGCTGGCCTGGTCCCGGGCGGGACAGGGGAGGATCGATGCGGCCCTTGAAACCGTGAACGATCTGAAAAAGTCTAACTCCCTGACCACCCTCTCCCATTTCCACAGCGGCATGATCAACGACATGGCCCACCGCCCCGCGGCCGCGGCCAAGCATTATGACATGGTCATTGCGAGCGAAGGCGCCTTGTCGTTGCGCGCCCTTGAAATCATCGGTGCTTTTTACCGGCGCACCGGCCAGCCTGACAAGGTGCAAGCCCTCCGTGACCTTTATGTCAATGAAAACCCGGCGACGGTCCTGCTGACGGAACCCGAGGATAAGGCCACCGCCGGCATGACACCCCGTACCGGCTTTGCCGAGACTCTGTTTGGAATCGCCAACAGCATCCGCGAGGAAAGCGCAACCGATGCCGCGCTCCTGTTTTCCCGTCTGGCCTTGGCGGTGCAGCCGGATTTCGCCCTGGCGCAGGTTTTGACGGGCGATATTTTGCATGCCCAGACACGTTTTGCCGATGCGAACGCCGTTTATCGCGCCATCGGGCAGGAGTCGGCCGTTTATTATCTAGCCCGGCTCCGGATGGCGGGCAGTCTTTATAAAAGCGGTCCGCCAAAAGAGGCCATGGCTGTTCTGGAGGCCCTCGCTCAACAATGGCCGGAGCAGACACAGGCCCTGATTGACCTTGGGGATATCCTGCGCAGCGAAAAGCGGTTTGCCGAGGCCGCCCTGGCCTATGGAAAAGCATTGGTCCGTCTGCCGGTACTCAAAAAGTACCATTGGAGGGTGTTCTATAGCCGCGGCATCGCCCATGAACGATCGCAGCAATGGGCGGCGGCGGAAAAAGATTTCCTGAAGGCGCTGGAAATGGAGCCTGATCAGCCGATGGTCCTCAACTATCTTGGCTATTCTTGGCTGGAACAGCGCACGAACCTCCTTCAGGCCAAGGACATGCTCCAGCGGGCCGTGGCCCAACGGCCAGAAGACGGTTCCATCGTGGACAGCCTGGGGTGGGCCTTGTATCTGACCGGTGATTATCCGGGGGCCGTGCAGGAACTTGAACGAGCGGTTGAGTTGGAATCCAACGATCCCACCGTCAACGATCATCTGGGCGATGCCTACTGGCGGGCCGGACGGCGCAAGGAAGCCCGTTTCCAATGGCAACGGGCGTTGTCCCTGAACCCTGAAGAACCCGGCATCCAGGAAAACATTCGCCGCAAGCTGGAACGGGGGCTTGACCCGGAGTAGACAGCCGTGGGGTGCGCGGGGAGGGGCATGGGCGCTGACGGATCGCTGATTCTCGGTCGATACCTATCGCCCTGCGCGGGCGTGACCGGCGCATTTCGTCAAATTCCTGCACGATTCCGCCAAGCGATGCGCGGGTCACGCCCGCGCCAAAACGGGATCTATCAGTGAGCGTCTAATGGGGGAAAACGGGGACACCATGGAAAAGCACGCGCTACCGATACGTGAATTTGCGCCGGCCAAGGTGAATTTGTATCTGCACGTCGTTGGCTGGCGGGAAGATGGCTATCATCTGCTGGACAGTCTGGTCGTTTTCGCTGGCGTTGGCGACACGGTGACACTCAGCCCGGCGGCGGGGGTTCCTTTGCGTTTGAGCGGTCCGTTCGGGCCACTCCTTGCCGAGGATCCCTCTGAAAACATCGTTCTCAAGACGGTGCGTCTTTTGGCCGACGCGGTGGGCCGCACCCCCGATGTGGCCATCACCCTCGACAAACGCCTGCCGGTGGCGGCGGGTCTGGGCGGCGGTTCGGCGGATGCGGCGGCGATCTTGCGCGGACTGATCCGTTTGTGGCAGGTGGAACTGTCGCCGGAGCGGCTCGTCGCGCTGGCCCTGGCGCTGGGGGCCGATGTGCCGGTGTGCCTGTACGGGGCGCCGGCCCGGGTTTCCGGCATCGGCGAGGAAATCGAGCCGGCGCCCGGGTTGCCGGCGGCCTGGCTTCTGCTGGTCAACCCGTTGCGCCCCCTGGCGACGGCGGCGGTGTTCAAGGCCCGTACCGAAGGGGCTGGCTCCGCTGCATCGCCGCTCTCCGTCGCATCGCCGATGACCGAGGCGCCAGAACATACGACGGCCTTCGCACAAGCGCTGGCGTCTCGGTGCAACGACTTGCAGGACCCGGCCCGTTCCCTGCTGCCCGAGATCGGGGCCGTGCTGGAGGCCCTGGAAGCCGTGCCGGGGTGCCTGCTGGCCCGTATGTCGGGGTCGGGGGCGACCTGTTTTGGCTTGTTTGCCGACGGAACGGCGGCCCGTGCCGCGGCCCGCGCTCTTGTCGCGGACAGGCCCGCCTGGTGGAGCCAAGCCGCCCCCCTTCTGCCTCCCACATAGGCCTGAACCGCTGGAGGGGATCACCGTTCGCGCATGGCCTTGCGCATGCGATTGCGCAAGGGATCGACCAGGTATTCCAGCAAAGTTCTTTTCCGAATCGGTAGCACCACTTCCATCGTCATGCCGGGAATCAGATGGGTCGGCAGGATTTTATCGGTTTCGCCGGGGTCGATCTGCATTTTGATGGCGTAATAAGGGACGCCGGTGCGTTGATCGGTCAACCGGTCGGCCGAAACCATCGTGACCGTCGCCTGCATGGGCAGTGTACCACCCCCAGGCCGCCCCGTCATGTGTACGATTCCCTTTTGACCTGCGGAGATTTCGTCGATGTTTTGGGGCTGAACCTGGGCTTCGATAATGGCGGTACTTTCGACCGGCACGATGTCCATCAGGGGCTTGCCGGGTTCGACCACACCGCCGACGGTGGAAACCGCAAGGTCAAGGACATGGCCAGATATTGGACTGACGACCAGAATCTGTTCAAGACTGTGTTGGGCCGCGGCAAGGCGCGGTCTCAAATCCTGAAGCTGGATCTGGACCTCGCGCAAGGAATTCGTGACGTCTTCGTTGAGTCGTTTGTCAATCTGCGTAATTTCGTTTTCCGTTTCAGAGATTTTTTGTTGTGCCTTGGCGATATCGCCCTGGCGGGAGCCGATTTCACCTTCGATGCGGGCAAGGGAGCGGTCATATTGAAGCAGCTTGACCCGGGGTGCGTACCCTTCCGCCGCCAGACTTTGCACCCCTGCTTTTTCCTCCTCGGTCAAGGTATACTCGCGCCGAGCAGCCTTTAGAAGTTTGGTATTGCCGGAAATTTCTTCCTGAAGTTGGCGGATGCGATGATGCAGAATCGTTTCCTCGCCTTCCCGGGCCTTGCGGCGGCTGTCGAAAAAGCGCTGCTCCTGTTCAAGGAACGCCTGAATTTCCGGTTCGGCATTGGGACGATCGGGAATCGTGGACAGGCGGCGCATCTCCGCCAGAAGACGACCTTCACGGGCCACCGCCGCCAGATACTGGCTGCGCAAGGATTCGTGGCTCGCGCGGGCCGGCACGTCGTCAAGCTTGAGCAAGGGCTGACCCGCTTGGACCCGTTCGCCTTCAACGACGAAAATAGCATCGACAATGCCCAGGGTCGAATGCTGAATCGTCTTGCGCTTGCCCTCAGGCACGACCACGGCAGGGGCGATCACCGCTCCCGACAGGCCGGCAAGGGACGACCATGTTCCCAGCCCCAGCGCGAACGCCCCCAGCACCAGAAATCCCCCCCGGACCACCGGCGCCACGGCAAGATATCGGGTGGTTGGATTGGCGGCAAGGGACATCGTTCACTCTCCTCGCACGACGGAACGGGTGGCAACCTTTTCCAACGGCACGGCGGCGGTCGTGTCGTGGACACGCCGCAGAGCGGGGAGGACTTCAGTTGCGGTGCCAAATTTCTCCACCCCCCCATCCCGCAGAAGTAGAATCTTGTCACTGAGCGCCAAGGTGGTGGGGCGGTGGGAAACGATGATGACCGTTCGTTTGCGTTCCTTGAGCCGTTGCAGGGTTTGCGCCAGGGCTGTATCTCCCTCGCTGTCCAGGTGGGCATTGGGTTCATCCAGCATCACCAGCATCGGATCGCCGAACAAGGCCCTTGCAAGGGCGACACGTTGCCGCTGGCCACCGGAAAAGTGGCTGCCGCCGTCCCGCACGGGCGTGTTATACCCATTCGCAAGGCCCGCCACCAGGGCATGGGCGTGGGCGGCCTGGGCCGCCGCCAGAATTTCTTTGTCGTCGGTTTCCTGGAAACGCGCGATGTTCTGGCGGATGGTGCCCTGGAACAACAGCACATTCTGTGGCAGATAGCCAATCACCTGGCTCAGTTGCTCGTTGTCCCAACTGGTCAGATCGGCCCCGTCCAACCGGACCACACCCGAGGTCGGACGCACGGCCCCCACCAGAATCTTGATCAGAGTCGTCTTGCCGGCGGCACTGGGGCCGATGACGGACAGACACTCCCCCGGCAAAAGATCAAAGGAAATTCCTTTGAGGAGCAAAGGCTGGTCACGACCGGGCGCATAGATGATTTTTTCAACCGATAGCCTTCCTTCCGGGGCCGGCAGAATCATCGCGCGGGGACGGGCTGGAACGGCGGCCAGCAAACGATCCACCCGTCCGGTGGCCTCGCGCGCCGACAGAAACTGCTTCCAGGCCATGATGATCTGTTCCACGGGTGCCATCACCCGTCCCATCAGGATGCTGGCCGCAATCATGGAGCCGGCGGTCAGTTCCTGTTGAATCACGAGATAGGAGCCAACGCACAGCATGCTGGACTGCATCAGCAAACGGAACAGCTTGGTGCCGGACCCGAAAAGCGTTGTGTGTTCCGACGTGCCGGCGCCCAAAGCAAGCATATCGTTGCGCGTTCCGCGCCAGTTTGTAGCAATCGCCGACTGCATATGCAGGCCAGTGATGACCTCGCGATGACGGATCATCTCATCGGCCACCGTATAGCTGTGGATCGCCGCCTTGTTGGCTTTTTGGGTTGGGGTCCGGATATTGAATTCGGTGAACAGGGCAAAAAGCGCCGTCACGGCCACGCCCCCTGCCGCCACCATCGCCAGCAAGGGGTGCAAAATCCAGATGATTCCGATATAGATCGGAAACCAGGGCACATCCAGCAACGCCGTCACCCCTGCTCCGGTGACGAACTGTCGGAAGGTATCGAAATCCCGGATCACCTGGGCGCGTTCATCGCCGGCCTCGCCACTGCGGTCCATGGCGGCCTCGATGAGGCGGGGCGTGACCGCGGCGTCCACACAAATGCTCAGGCGCACCAGCATGATTCCCCGCACGGCATCCAGTGCCGAAAGCGTCATCAGGGCCAGGGCCAGAATCAACGTGATCATGATCAAGGTTTCAACACGACCGCCTGGAATGACCCTGTCATAGATCTGCATCATATAAATTGAAGAAGAAAGATACAGCACATTTATAAAAAAGCTAAACACTCCCAAAGAAAAAAGATGATTCAACTGCGTGGTTGCTGCTTTATTGAGGACGGATGACTTGAATATGTGAATCCTTGTGGTCTGTTCTGCTTCTTGTGATGATCGCAATTCTTCTCTTGACATCAGTGCAATCCGTTCATCCGTTTTGCGTGTCGTATTGAGTGGTTAGTTTGTATCTCTATAATGATTGTCAATTTAGTAAACAATACGCTTTTCGGACATTCAATGGAAATCCTTAATTGGCGAAAAAGGACTCACGACACTTCTGAAAACCCTTGTAAAATCACCACACGATGACAAGGCCCGCTCCACGGGCAGATCTGGGGGAAGGAGCCGGAAATGGCGGACAAAACGGTGATTGGCATCATCGGGGGAAGTGGCGTTTATGAAATCGACGGCCTTGCCGATACCCGCTGGGTCACGGTCAACAGTCCGTTCGGCGCGCCGTCCGATGACCTTCTGTGCGGCACGCTTGAAGGCGTGGCGGTGGTATTTCTGCCCCGGCATGGGCGGGGGCACCGCATCCCTCCGTCGGCATTGAATGCCCGGGCCAATATCGATGCCTTGAAACGGGCCGGCGTGACCGAAATCCTGTCGGCGTCGGCAGTGGGATCTTTAAGGGAACATTTAGCACCGGGCACCTTTGTCATCGTCGATCAGTTCATCGACCGGACCTTCACCCGCGCCAAAAGTTTCTTTGAGACCGGTCTGGTGGCCCATGTTGGTTTCGGCCATCCGGTCTGCCCGCGGCTGGGGGATGCGCTGGAAAAAACGTTGCAGGACATGAATGTTCCCCATCAGCGGGGCGGCACGTGCCTTGTGATGGAGGGGCCGCAGTTTTCCACCCTCGCCGAATCGAATCTGTACCGGTCATGGGGGCATGCGACGTGATCGGCATGACGAACATGCCGGAGGCCAAACTCGCCCGCGAGGCCGAACTGTGCTACGCCACCGTTGGCATGGTGACCGATTATGACTGCTGGCACCCCGGGCACGACCATGTTTCGGTGGAAAACATCATCGCGGTGCTGCACCACAATGCCGATACGGCCCGGGCGCTGGTCCGGCGTGTGGTGCCGCGTTTGCCCGGTGCGGGGATCTGCCCCCATGGCTGTCAGAATGCCCTGGATCATGCCATCATCACGGCCCCCGACCGACGCGATCCGGTTCTGGTGCGAAAACTGGCCGCCGTCGCCGGACGGGTTCTGGGAGGGGAATTGGAGTGACGAAACGTGGGGCCTCCCCCACATGTGGTGACAAGAAACCCCCTGTGGGGGAGGTCTGGCCCTCCCCCACACCCCCACGTTTTGTTATTCATCGGAACCCGTATGATCGACGATGGTGCCGTTCAGGCAATGCGTATGATCGTGGTGGTGGTGATAGATCGCAAAGGTGCGCGCTTCGTCCGCCCGGCCGAACAAGGCCTGATATTCCGGATGGCGGGTCACTGACTCCGGGGCGCCGGCGCAGCACACATGTCGGTTCAGGCAAATCACGTGATCGGTTGCCGCCATGACCAAGTGCAGATCATGGGACACCATCAGCACGCCGCAGCCGTGCCGGTCCCGCAACCGGCCGATGAGGGCGTACAGCGCGCTTTGCCCCCCCACATCCACGCCTTGCGCAGGCTCGTCCAGCACCAACAGTTCGGGCCGGCTTGAAAGGGCGCGTGCCAGCAGCACCCGTTGCATCTCGCCGCTCGAAATGCGCTGCACGGGCTTGTCGAGCAGGGGGGCGATGGCGAGTTCTTCCAGCATCAGGCCGCTTCTGCCGCGAGCGAGTTCCAGAAACCGCCGCACCGTCAGGGGCAGGGCCGGGTCCACGTGCAGGCGCTGCGGCACATAGCCGATCCGCAAGCCCGGCCGGCGTCGCACCGTGCCGGAATCGGCTCTCGTCAGGCCCAGCAGGGTTCGAATCAGGGTGGTTTTGCCGGCTCCGTTGGGGCCGATCAGGGTCACGATGGCGCCCTCTGACACCACGATATCGACCCCTTCCAGAACGACCGCGCCGCCCTGCCGCACCTTCAGACCATATCCTTCCAGCAGGGGCTTGGCCATCTCAAGCGTCCTTCTGACAGTGTGCGCACAGGCCGGCGATTTCGATCATGGCTTCGCCTCCGGTTCTGAAACCGGCGGCGGCGGTGACCCGGGCGATGGCCGTGTCCAGGGCCGGATCGTCGATTTCGGCGACGATATGACAGGATCGGCAAATCAGGAAATGGCCGGCATGGGAATGCTCTGGTCGGGGGCACCCGATGTAGGCTTTCATGTGGGCGAGGCGGTGAATCAAGCCGTGCCGCAACAAAAACTCGAGAGCGCGGTAGACGGTTGGAGGATGGGCGTTGTGCCCCTCCGCCCGCAGAAAATCCAGCAGATCATAAGCACCAATCGGCACGTGCCGGCGCCAGATCCGTTCCAGGACCAGCCGGTGCGTGTCTGTCAGCCGCAGGCCACGGTGGTGGCACAGTGTCGCGGCGATATGCAACGCCGTAGCGATGCAGTGGTGGTGATCATGGGAGGGCGGGCGAAAGAATGGACTGGTCATGGCAAATGTTATGTTATAACATACAGGTCACCCGTGACTATACCCCAACGGAGCATTCTCGATGGGAAAAAAATATGCTTTCGCGATTGGCGCCGCCCTGATCGGGCTTGTGGCCCCCGCGGTTCCGACGCGGGCCGCCCCCCGGGTCGTGGTTTCCGTTGTGCCGGTCCAGGCGCTGGTGGCCAGCGTCATGGCCGGCGTTGGTACACCCCGGCTGCTGGTGCCCAGCGGCGCCTCGCCTCACGCTTACGCCTTGCGTCCCTCCGATGCCCGGGCCCTTGAAACGGCGGAGCTTGTCGTTTTGATTGATCCTTCTTTTGAAACCTTCCTGACCCGCCCTTTGGCCAGCCTGGCCGGTCGGGCGCGGGTGGTGCGTGTGGCCGACCTGCCCGGCGTGCAAAAGCGCCCGGCCCGTGGTTTGTCATGGACAGCGCACGACCCTCACGACGATGCGCACCTCCCCCACGGTGGTTTTGATCCGCACCTGTGGCTCGATCCTGCCAACGCCCGCCGGATCGGGGCCGCCGCCGCCACGGTCCTTATGGAGCTTGACCCCGCCAACGCCGCGGTCTACCAGCGCAACGCCGAAGCCCTGGATGGAACACTGACCGCCCTGGATGAAACGTTGCGCCGCGAACTCGCGCCCGTGGCGCAGCGTCCGTTCGTGGTGTTTCATGATGCCTATCAATATCTTGAGGTCCGCTACGGACTGACGGCCGTTGGCGCGATCACGGTGGCGCCCGAACGCCCCCCCGGTGCCCGTCGCCTGGCGGCCTTGCGGGAGCGCATGCGCACAAAGGGTGTCGTGTGTGTGTTCCGTGAACCCCAGTTTCCGTCCCGGCTGGTTGAGACCCTCACGGAGGGAACCGGCGTGCGGGTGGGTGTTCTGGATCCTTTGGGACAGCCTGACGGATACGTGGCGATGATGCAGGCCAACGCCCGCGCCTTGCGCACCTGTCTTGCACCGGAAGACACATGAACGGCCCCTGAAAAAACAGCGCGGACGTCATTTCCCGACCTGCACATCGAGCAATTCCAGGTTGCGGCGAGCGGCCTCGGTCAAGGGGGGAGGCGGGTCCAGGGCAAGAAGACGCAGCCAGTCGCGCCTCGCCTCGGCGGGACGGTTGGCCAGCCGGGCCAGAATGCCTCGCTCCAGCAAAGCATCCCCGCTGGTGGGGGCGCGCACGTCACGGCCCCTCCACGTCCTGCCAGGCAAGATCGAACGCTTCCACGAAACGATAGGCGCTCGCCCGGAACACCAAAGCCTCCACCAGCCCGGGCGCAAGGTCAAGGGCGGCGTTGAGATCGTCGATGGCTTCCCAGTAATTGCGGGCATCGGCCAGAATTTGGGCGCGATCGACATAAAGTTTCGGGTCTGTGGGGGCGAGTTTCAGGGCGGCGGTCAAAACGGCAAAGGCTCGTTCCGTTTTGCCCGCCAAAAGCCACGCCTGCCCGGCTTGGGCCAGCAGGCCGGCCCGGCGGACGGCTTCCCGGCTGTTTCCGGCCAAGGCCTCCAGCCGTTTCGCCGCTTCGGGATACTGCCTTGAGGCCCATCAGAGCCGCCGCCGTACAATGGTGCGCCGCCTCTCCACCATCCAGACCCGCCCAACGTGCTGCGTATTCGAACCCCTGTTCCGGATTGGTTGTGGTTAGTTTCAGGAACTCGCGATAAGATACCGCCCCCTCTGCCGCCTGTACCGGCGCGGCCCAAACCACCATGCCCAGCCATACCACCGCACGCCGCATCGACAGGAAGCACCTTTTTTGTCTTATCCCTTTGATCCTTGACCGGTCACGATCAAGGCTCAACAGTCTTAGATCAGCATTTCGATCTGCATCTCCAACGGGGCGCGCCGGGTGCCGAAAACGACCTGCATATTGAATTCATAGGTACGTAGCGCAAGGGCATGGTCACAGGACACATAGGAAGAGGCAGAACGCCCCACCGACACTTCCCGCCGTTCCTGACCGCCGCGCACTTCATCGACGATAATCCCGCTGTTGACCAGCGTGATCAGGTTGGCCCGGCTTTGATAGGCATCGCTTGCCTGCTGTGCCCTGAGGGCATGAAAGCTGGCGTAACCACCGAAGCGGGGGGTCGTATCGGAATCGTCCGCGAAGTTCTCTGCCCGCAGCCACGATTCGAAACTGAACGTCGTGCCGTGTGACGCGGGCGATTCGTTGCGCCCCGAGCGTATCTGGCGTGCCCCTGCCCCTTTGTCTTCGTTGCGGACAAGGGCATAGGGTGAGTCCCTTCCAAGCGGTGCCGAACCGGTCCATTCAGACATCACACGCACTTCCCGAGGACACTTTTTGTCACCAACGACACGTTGCCAACAACGACATGCCGACACATTTCCCGGAGTCGCCACACTCTGCGGGGGCGTTCTTTTTTATTTTTAAGGCTTCCTTAAAAAATACGCTGAAGTTTCCCCCTTTGCAAGGATCGACTCTAAGCGTTCTCGTTATAGAATTCATTTTTATTCGCATCAGCAGATTTTCTTGCAGAAAGCGTATCCCCTCCAAGGATTAAAGGGATCTTGAGAGAGGGTCCGTCCGTTATCCCCGACGATGGTCTCACCCCTAGACGTTCATCGCGGCCTTGTGGAATTGGGCTGTCCGGATCTTCTGGCGCGCCTTGAGGAGACGGAGACTCGTTTCATGGAGATGTGCGGCGTTTAAGGCGCCAGGACGCGAGGGGGCACGGTGGAATCCTTGGCGTTCGAGGGTTTGAACGTGCTATGAAACGCGCGTCCAAGAAGGAGAAAGTCATGAAAACCATCCTCGCCTTTTCCATTGCAGCCTGGAGTCTTTTCGGCATGACATCGGCATCTTTCGCGAGTGACCCCGAGAATACACTGTACCTGCACCTGACCTCCGGACGGGTCGTCATCGAAATGCGCCCGGATCTTGCTCCCCGCCATGTGGCCCGAATCAAGGAACTCGTTCGCAAGGGATTCTATGACAAAGTAGTTTTTCACCGCGTCATCGCCGGTTTCATGGCGCAAACCGGAGATCCCACGGGCACGGGCATGGGCGGATCGGGCCAGAATCTGAAAGCCGAATTCAGCCCGCCGTCCAAGGCCCGGCACGAGCGCGGCGCGGTTTCCATGGCCCGGGCGCAAAGCCCGAATTCGGCCGACAGCCAGTTTTTCATCTGTTTTGCTCCCACATCGTTCCTTGACGGAAAGTATACCATATGGGGACAAGTGATCGAAGGCATGGAACACGTTGATGCCATCAAAAAGGGTGACGAGCACCAGAACGGCACGGTCGATACTCCTGACCACATCCTTTCGCTGAAGGTCGCCGCGGACGTCAAAGAACAGGGGGAGAAGTGAGACTGTTGGTTGACATGTGATCCAGCGGTGTGTGCCAATAGGGTGCGAACACGGTCACCGGGGAAGGGAACAGGCCATGACAACATTCTTCAATGCCGAGGAGGTCGACTCCCAGCTTGAACTGGAATTCGTCGAGGAAGTGAATGATACCATGGCGCAGATTGAAGTCAT
>WOUV01000025.1 GCA_009773045.1 Rhodospirillaceae bacterium
TAACGGTCTGGCCATTCACCACGAATGTTGCCGATGAAACGGATTTCAACTGATTCACCAGCACCGAACTTGTGATATTGAACGTGTAGCCACACACGTCGACGGTTGCCGATGTGGCGCTTGAAGTGTCGTCAGGAAGACCTGTAATGCTGCACCCAGCCTCGGCACGAGGGCTGAGGGTGCCAAGGACGGCGATCGTTGCCATTAAAACGGCGGCCTGACGCGCCCGCCGAATGATTCTGGAGGAAGGCAAACTGTTTAAAAAACAATCATAGCCCTTGGACCTTATGGTGCCAACGTCCCGATTCCGTATTACGATGTTTCTCATCCCTATTCTCTCCGTCTTTGGTGCTGTCTCTCATAGCGGCGGATTCGAAAGCATCGATACTCACCGACTCTTCACGCTCTATGGCATGGGACAAAGGACCTGTAAAGCATGGATGCACGAAGAAATACGGAAGTTTTTTGCATGCAAAACTCCGTCCTTCGGTTGGGCGGGAGCGGTACCTTCTGCCATGCTTTCCGGTGGAAGAACAGGGGCGCGCCTTCATTCCTCCAGGGTGGCTTTGCGTCCGGCGGAAAAAACATTCCGTTTGCGGGAATGGGGAGAAGGCGGTGCGACAGGCGGCGATGACTCGGCAGGCGCATGCGGATCTCCCAGAACCGCCAGCACATGCAGCCGGATCTCGCGCACCTTGGCCTCATGGATGATTTTCATGCCGAAGATGTCCTTGACATAGAACACATCCACCACCCGCTCGCCATAAGTGGCAATCTGCGCCGACGAAATTTGCAGCCCCAGCGCGGTCAGAGTCGAGGTCACATCGAACAGGAATCCCGGCCGGTCGCGGCCATTGACCTCGATCACCGTGTGGGTCTGGGACGCGGTGTTGTCGATGATGCAGCGTGGGGGAACCGTGAAAACCTCCGTGCGGTGGGGAAATCTTTTGGTGTTTTTGCGAAATTCCTGCTCCGGCCGAATATTGCCTTGCAGCACGTTCTCGACCGTTGCGACGATCTTTTTCAACCGGCGTTCGGCTTCGGCTTTGGCTTCAACCGTGTCGTCGTCTGCGCCGTACGGTCCCTGAATCCAGAAGGTGTCCAGGGCCATGCCGTTGACGAGCGTGATGATCCGGGCATCGATGATGGATTCTCCCGCAAGGGCGATGGCGCCGGCCATTTGTGAAAACAGTCCCGGATGGTCGTTGGTATAGATGACGATCTCCGTGCCCGAACGGGACGGGTCCTGACGGCATTCGATGGTGAGCGGGCGCCCGTTTTCCTCGGCGGTCCGCACCATGCGGGCATGGCGCAGGTGGGCCTCCGTCGCGAAGCCAAGCCAGTAGGACGGATATCCCCGGGCCAGATGCGCCTCCACCAGCGCCGAGGGCCAGTCGGCGAGGGCAGCGCGCACGGTCTCTTTCGCCGTTTCCACCCGATGGTCGCGCGAGGGCACCGATGGGGCGCCGGCCATGGTTTCGCAACTTCGGTAGTACAGATCGCGCAACAGCGCTCCCTTCCAGCCGTTCCATGTCGTCGGCCCCACGGCACGGATATCGCAGCAGGTCAGCAGCAGCAACAGCCGCAGCCGTTCCGGCGACTGGACCATCCGCACGAAGTCCGCGACCGTCGTGGCATCATCGAGGTCGCGTTTGAAGGCGGTGCGACTCATGTTCAGGTGATTGAGGACAAGCCAGCTCGTGGTGTCGATTTCCTCCTGCGTCAGACCAAACCGCGGCCCCAGTTTCCAGGCAACGCGCGCCCCCAGTTCCGAATGGTCCCCGCCGCGACCCTTGGCGATGTCGTGCAGCAGGACCGCCACATACAAGGCCCGTCGGGAGTGGATCTGATGGACGAGTCTGGTGCTCAGGGGCAACTCGTGTTCAAATCGTCCCTCCTCGATGTCGTGCAGAGCACCGATGGCGCGGATGGTATGTTCGTCGGTTGTATAAACATGATACATGTCGTATTGCATCTGCGCGACCACCCGCCCGAAATCGGGAATGAAGCGACCAAAAGTACCCGATTCGTTCATCAATCGCAAGGTCGCGAGGGGATTCTTGCGGGCGGTCAGGATGTCAAGGAACAGGCCGTTGGCTTCGGGATTGTCGCGTAATTTCGTGATCCGTGTCAGGTTTTCGGTGATCAGGCGCAGGGCGTTCGGGTGGATGTCGATGGCATGTTTGTGGGAAACGTGAAACAGCCGGATCAGGCGAACCGGGTCACGGGCGATGGACTCCGGGGTCAAGGTCAGCCGCCCACCCTCCAGGGCAAACCCTTCGACCGCGCGGCGGCGGAAGGTAAAGGCGGGGAACCGCAATTTCGGTTTGCGCTTGTGCCGTTCTTCCAGCACGGCGCACAGAATGCGGGTGAGATCGCCGACGTCTTTGGCGATCAGGAAATAATGCTTCATGAACCGCTCGACGCCGCGGGCACCGGCATGGTCGGTATAGCCCATGCGCAGGCCGATGCCCTGCTGGATGTCGAAGGTCAGGCGGTCCTCGGCCCGGCCGGTCAGATAATGCAGGTGGCAGCGCACCGTCCACAGGAAATTGCGCGCCTTGGTGAAGCGTGCGGCGGCATCTTGGGTCAGCACGCCAAAATTCACAAGCTGCCCCATGTCGGAGACGCCATAAAGATACCGGGCGATCCAGAACAAAGTGTGTAAATCCCGCAGACCCCCCTTGCCTTCCTTGATGTTTGGCTCAAGAACATAGCGGGTGTCGCCCAGCCGGTCATGGCGGGTGTCGCGTTCGGCAAGTTTAGTTTCGACGAATTCGATCCCGGAGGCTTTGAGGATTTCTTCCTGGAAGTAGGTCTGGAACTGTCTGTACAGATCCTGTTCCCCCCACACCCAACGGGCCTCCAGAAGGGCGGTGCGGATGGTCGTGTCGGCCCTGGCCTGCCGCAGGCACTCTTCCACCGTGCGCGTGGCGTGCCCAACCTTCAGCCCCAGATCCCACAACAGATAAAGAATGTACTCGACCGTCTGTTCGCAATAGGGGGTGGTTTTGTAGGGGAGCAGGAACAAAAGATCGAGATCGGAAAAGGGCGACAGTTCGCCCCGGCCATAGCCTCCGACGGCGGCAAGGCTTAAATGGTCGCCAATGGTCCGCACGCCTGTTTCAAGGACATGTTCGTTCGCGAAATCGTGGATGACGCGAATCACCTGGTCCATCAGGAAACTGTTGGCCCGGACCACGTCGGTGCCGGAGGCGTCGTTTTCCTCGAACCGGCGGCGCACCGCCGCCCGCCCGTTTTGCAGAACATCTTTCAGAAGCGCCAGCACAAGGGGCCGCTGTTTCTGTCGCGGCTGTTCGTGGGCGATGCGATCCAGAAGGGCATTGACGTGCTGACGATCGATAATTTCACGCTGTTTTGGAACGTTCTGGGACATGATCCGATTCCGGCTTGTGCCGCGGCACGGTTTTTTGTCACGAGAGGCTCAATCCGCCAGCAGGACCAGCAGGACCAGCAGAATTTTCAGGATGACAACTGCAGGGTATGCGCCCTTTCAGCGATTGTTCCGGGGCCTGCCCCGCAGCTTGTTTCGACGAAGCCTATTCCGCACCATATCCCTTTTGACACCGGGCGGCAAGGCGCGTAAGATACTGTCCCAAGGCCACCCGTATCCCAAAGTGAGTGCCGTGGGGGGTGCCGTCGTTGTTTTTCTTTGTTTTTCTTGAACCCCATCATGACCCATCCCATCGCTCCACCCTCGTCTTTCGCCCCCGGCGCCTGGCCGTTCCAGGAAGCGCGCGAACTTCTCGAGACCCGTCTGAACGGCGCGGTGCCCGCCAAGGGGTATGTTCTGTTCGAAACCGGGTATGGTCCCTCGGGGCTGCCGCATATCGGTACCTTTGGCGAGGGGGTGCGCACAACCATGGTGCGGCAGGCCTTCCACCACTTGGCGCCCCACATGCCCACCCGTCTGTTCGCCTTTTCCGACGACATGGACGGCCTGCGCAAGGTGCCCGACAACATTCCGGGTCGCGATGCGATGGCCCCATACCTGGGCCAACCCCTCACCAGCATTCCCGATCCCTTCGGCACCCATGAAAGCTTTGGCCACCACAATAACGCGCGCCTGCGCGCCTTTCTTGATTCTTTCGGCCTCGAATACACTTTCATGAGCGCGACCGAATGCTATCGGTCGGGGCGGTTTGATGCGGCGTTGCGGCAGGTCCTCGCCCATTACGACGAGATCCTGGCGATTGTCCTGCCGACGCTGGGGGAGGAGCGGCGGGCCAGTTATTCTCCCTTTCTGCCGGTCTGTCCGCGCACGGGCCGGGTCTTGCAGGTGCCCGTCATCGCCCGCGACGAGGCGGTGGGAACCATCGTCTATCAGGACCCGGACACGGGCACCCGGGTCGAGACACCGGTGACCGGCGGGCATTGCAAGCTGCAATGGAAAGCGGACTGGGGGATGCGCTGGTTCGCGCTTGATGTCGATTATGAAATGTCCGGCAAGGATTTGATCGACTCGGTCCGCCTGTCGGGGCGCATCTGCCGCGTCCTGGGCGGCGTGCCGCCCCGGAATCTGACCTACGAGCTGTTTCTGGATGAAAAGGGGCAGAAGATCTCGAAATCCAAGGGCAATGGCCTGGCGGTGGAGGACTGGTTGCGCTATGCCCCGCCGCCGTCCCTCGCCCTGTTCATGTACCAGAAGCCCAAGGTGGCCAAACGGCTGCATTTCGATGTCATTCCGCGGATGGTGGATGAGTACCTGAACGCCATCGAGAAATTTCCGCTTGAGGATGAAAAGGCCAAACGGGACAATCCCGTCTGGCACATCCACGCCGGGGTGCCGCCGGTGTTGGGGAGAACGGTCAGTTTCGGCCTTCTGCTCAACCTGGTCAGCGTCTGTCATACCACCGATCCGGCGGTGATCTGGCATTACGTGTCCCGCTATGCCCCGGGGACCTCGCCGGCAACCGCGCCGATGGTGGAGCGGTTGATCGCCCATGCCATCGCCTATTACCAGGATTTCGTTCTGCCGGGCCGGCGGTATCGTTTGCCTTCGGTGGAAGAACGGGCCGCGCTGATGGATCTGCGCGCCGGCTTGCAGGGTATGCAGAATCTGCCGATGGCGGAGGCCTTGCAAGCCCTTGTCTATGAAGTGGGGAAGAAACATTTCACCGCCGATGCGCTCCGCGCGTGGTTTAAGGCGCTTTATCAGATTCTGCTGGGGCAGGAGGAGGGACCGCGCATGGGGTCATTCATCGCCCTTTATGGAATCGCCGAAACCGTGGGGCTGGTGGACCGGGTTCTGGCCGGAGAGGATTTGGGGCATTCCTGTGTTGCCCGGAAAACCGTATGATCCCCCTGGAACAGGCAATAAACAGAACATGTGCCGACCTTTGCGCCCGGCCTTTGCGCATTGCCGATGCCAGTCAGAGTGTACGGCACGTGTTCGTGCGGGATCTGGTTCTGAGCGCCAGCATCGGCGTTCATGCCCACGAGCGGGAAGCGCCCCAGCGGGTTCGCATCAACCTGGATCTGGCCGTGCGGGAAGACGACGGCCCCCTTGAAGACAGGCTTGAGAACGTCGTTTGTTACGAAGCCCTTCTGCATCGGGTGCGTGGCGTCATCAATGATGGACACGTCAATCTGGTCGAGACCCTGGCCGAGCGTATCGCGGTTTTGTGCCTACAGGATGCCCGCGTGCGGTCGGTGCGGGTACGTGTCGAAAAACTCGACATTTTTCCCGATGTGAACAGCGTTGGCGTGGAAATCGAACGCCTCAGCTCATTAGGATGACAAACCTATTCTCCGTCCGGTGGAGCGATCCGTCAGGGGCCGGGCACGACAAGAGATTAGCCAGAGGGTCATAGGCGCTGCCAAAGTTGTTCACAGGTTCCATGCCCGCCGTAGGCAGGATGCCGAGTCGGTTTCGGGGGATGGCGGAACGTCCTGGATTTCCGCAATTTATTAAATTATCAGCCAGAATCATAGGGTTACGGAATATGCTTAAATTTTATGCAAACCGTGAAACCCCGCAGTATCTCTGGCGCACTCATGGAACCACCGTCCGTTATCAACAAACTTATCCACAGAGACCGTGGATATCCATGCCTTTCGGCTTGGCTGCCCGGCAGGGAAACAGGCAAATTCCGAACGCAACAGGTCTATGACTGATGTCGCAGGGAAAAACCATGAATGAAATGGCACAAACCGGATCGCGGGGATGAACGAACAGAACGAAGCGGTCCCGGACACGTCGGCGGGGGCGCCCGCGGGGGTCACGGTCATTCACGAAGGCCTGAAGACCTTGCCGGAAGGTCCGGGTGTTTACCGGATGCTGGACGAGCGGGGGGGCGCGCTTTACGTTGGCTCGGCGGGGGCGCCCGCGGGGGTCACGGTCATTCACGAAGGCCTGAAGACCTTGCCGGAAAGTCCGGGTGTTTACCGGATGCTGGACGAGCGGGGGGGCGCGCTTTACGTTGGCAAGGCAAGAAACCTGAAAAAACGGGTCATCGCCTATACCCGTATCGACCAGTTGCCGGTTCGCCTGCAACGCATGGTTTTGCAGACGGCGGCACTTGAGATCATCACGACCCATACGGAGATCGAGGCGCTGCTTCTGGAAAGTAACCTCATCAAGCGTCTTCACCCACGGTATAATATCCTTCTACGAGACGATAAGTCATTCCCCTACATCCTGATCACCGGAGACCACGCCTGGCCGCGTCTCGTCAAGCATCGCGGTCCCCGGCGGGAAGGGGGGGAGTATTTCGGGCCGTTTGCCTCGGCGGGGGCTGTCACCCAGGCCCTGTCCACGCTCCAGCGGGCTTTCCTGTTGCGAAGCTGCACCGATCTGGTGTTCGCCGCCCGCACCCGTCCGTGCCTTTTGTATCAGATCAAACGCTGTGCGGCCCCGTGCACCGGCCGCATCGCGGCAGAGGCCTATGAAGGTCTTGTCGCGCAAACGCGGGCCTTCCTGTCGGGCCGTTCCAGCCGCGTGCAGCAGGATCTGGCCCGACGCATGGAAGAGGCCGCCGAACGGCTGGATTACGAAGCAGCGGCGCTGCTGCGCGACCGCATCCGCGCCCTGTCCGTCCTGCAAGCGCGCCAGGACATCAACCTGCCCCATCTCGATGACGCCGATGTGATTGCCCTGCATCAGGGCGGAGGGCAAGCGTGCCTGCAAGTCTTTTTTTTCCGCGGCGGGCACAACTATGGCAATCGCGCCTGCTTTCCGGCCCAGACCCGTGACGAGGAAGCCGGGGCCGTGCTTTCGGCCTTCATCGGCCAGTTCTATGACGACAAAATTCCGCCGCCGGAGATTCTGGTCAGCCACCCCGTGCCCGAACAGGATCTGATCGCCGCGGCCCTGACATGGAAGGCCGGACGCAAGGTTCAGATTCTGACGGCCCTGCGGGGGGATCGGCGCAAGCTCATGGACCTTGCCCTGATGAACGCCCGCGCGGCCCTTGACCGCCGCCTGGCCGAAAGCGCCACCTGGCGCCAGGGGCTGGAGGCCGTGGGGCGGCTTTTCGATTGCCTGACGTTGCCTGAACGGATCGAGGTTTATGACAACAGTCATGTTTCCGGCACCCACGCGGTCGGGGCCATGATCGTTGCAGGGCCAGAGGGCTTCGTGAAAAGCGCCTATCGTCATTTCAATATCAAGGACAGGCACGCCGCTCCCGGCGATGACTATGCCATGATGCGGGAGGTCCTGGCCCGTCGTTTCCGGCACGCCGTGAAAAACGAGGCCGCTGTGCTGCCCGACCTTGTACTGCCAGACCTTGTACTGATCGACGGGGGTCCCGGCCAACTCAACGCCGCCTGTGCCGTGCTTACCGAGGAGTGCGCCTGTGCGGTGCGGGTGGTGGCCATCGCCAAGGGGCCTGACCGCAACGCCGGACGGGAAACATTTTACCGGGTCGGACGTGAACCGTTCACCCTGCCTCCCAACGATCCGACGTTGCATGTTCTGCAACGTTTGCGGGACGAGGCCCACCGGTTTGCCGTCGGCAGCCATCGCGCCCGCCGGACCCAGGCGCTCCGTCTCTCGCTCCTAGATGAGATCGAAGGCGTCGGTGCCCGTCGCAAGAAGGCCCTGCTGCATCATTTCGGTTCGGCGCGGGCCGTGGCCGAGGCCGGCTTCGCCGATCTGGAGGCCGTTGCGGGAATCAGTCGCGTCCTGGCAAAAAAAGTCCATGACCACTTTCATGCCAAGGGGTAAGATTGGGCGCCTTTCCCCGACGGAACGGGAGATGAAGAATAGAAGTGGCGCGTGCATCGTGGTGACCAGTCTGCCGAACATCCTGACGTATGCGCGGATTCTGGTGATTCCGCTGCTGGTCGCCACGTTCTATATCAATGGCGATGGCGTGCGGTGGGGGGCATGTGTTCTGTTTCTGACCGCCGCCGCAACCGATTTTTTCGATGGCTATCTTGCCCGCAGCCGCAATCAGGTCTCGAACCTTGGACGGTTCCTAGACCCGATCGCCGACAAACTGCTGGTGGCGGCGGTTTTATTGATGCTGGCCGGCTTCCACCGTCTTTCCGAACTTGCCTATCTGCCGGCGGTGGTGATCTTGTGCCGGGAAATCCTGGTGTCGGGTCTGCGCGAGTTTCTGGCCGAGATTCAGGTCAGCATGCCGGTCAGCCGGCTTGCCAAATGGAAAACCGCCCTGCAACTAGCGGCGTTGGCCTGGCTTCTGGTGGGCGATGCGGGGCCGGCGTGGCTGCCTGTCCGCACCGTTGGCGAGACCGGGCTGTGGGGAGCGGCGATCCTGACCATCGTCACCGGCTATGATTATCTGAAGGCGAGCCTTGCACATATGCGGGCGGAACGCACGGACCAGCGGGATTTCGAGAAATGACCGGAAAGGTTCTGGGGGTGGCCGGGTGGAGCGGTAGCGGCAAAACGACCCTCATTTGCGCCCTGATTCCACTGTTTGCCGCCCGCGGCCTGACGGTTTCCACCCTCAAACACACGCATCACGACATTGACCCCGACCCGCCCGGCAAGGACTCCCGCCGTCATCGCGAGGCCGGCGCCCGCGAGGTCATGCTGGCGGGACCGCGGCGCGCCGTCACGGTGGCGGAGTGGTCCGCAACACCCCCCCTCCCGGTATTGCTTGCGGCCTTGCGCCCGGTGGATCTGGTGCTGATCGAGGGCTTCAGGGGCGAAAGCTATCCGAAGATCAAGAGGTCTGGCGGGCCGCGCTGGGCAAGCCCCGTGCCGTTCTCGAGGAGGCGACTCTGTGTGCCGTGGTGACGACGCGGGAAGACACGGCCACGGCCAAACAGATGACCGCCCTCCCGGTGCTGACGCTGGAAGATCCCGCCGGGGTGGCTGCCTTTCTGGTCGAGCGGCTGGGGATGGCCTGACACGGAATTACCCGGCGCTCCGTTCCTTCAGATAGGCGGCCACGGCCTGGGCGCGGTTGTTGACTCCCAGCTTGTCGTAAAGATTCTTGAGGTGGAACTTGACCGTGTTCACCGAAATGTCGAGCTTGGCGGCGATCTGGGCATTGGTCAGTCCCCCCGCCAGGGCCGAGAGCAGTTCCCGCTCACGGGGGGTCAGCGTGCCGAACGGATCGGAGGCCAGCCGCGAGACATCGACGAACGGAAACATCATCCGCCCCGCGGCCACCGCCGCCACCGTTTCCAGAAGCTGGCCCGGCAGGTCCGATTTGGAGCAGAAGCCCGCCGCACCCAAGGCCATCACCTGGCGTGGGACGTCTGGATTCGTGCTGCCTGTATAGACGACCATGCGGGGCACGTCGGGATGGTTGCGCATGGCGAGAAGCACGCCCCGGCCATCCAGATAGGGCATTTCCCATCCGATCAGACCGACATTGAAGGAAAGCTTTTCCACCGCCGCCAGAAAGCGCTCTCCGTCGGCCGCCATGGCCAACAGGTTGAAACGGTCGTCACTCGCGAAAAGCTTGATGAGTCCGCTTTGCAAAAGCGGGTTTTTTTCCGCAATGACGATTTCTATCGGACGCTTTTTTTTCGGCCCAACCACAGCGGCCCTTTCCTGGCATATATCCGGACGCAACGGTTTCTGTCATGGTCTTCCGCGCTCGGCAACGGTTGTCTCTAGCTCACAAGACCAAAAAATATATGCGGGTTTCTTTTTTGTAACAAGCATAATAATCCTTTCCGTATCCTACTCCAGACGCTTGAAGAAAAACCCTGACCATCACGGCTCACAGGGATGACAAGCCGGTTACAGATCGGCAGGGTCGGCAAGTTTGCACACGATGAAATCACGGAACACAGAAACACGCTTGGAGTGCCGCAACTCCTCAGGGTAAACCAGAAACACATCAATGCCAGGCCCCGTCATTTCCGGCAGGATATGCACCAAAGCCCCCGCTTCCGACCAGAAATATTCCGGCAGGGCGGCGATTCCGATTCCCTCTTGCACGGCTCGAAAGGTGCCATACAGACTGTTGACCGTCAGAACGGACTGGTGCAAAAGATCTTCCGTCGCAAGACCTTCCGCCAAAAGCCAGCCACCGGGGGCACCGCATTCGTCGTCACAGTTGATCAGGCGGTGATGCGCCAAGTCACGGGGAACCCGGGGCGTGCCGTTGTGCTTCAGATAATCGGGTGAGGCATAAACACGGTAATGAAGAGTTCGCAAATGGCGCTGGATCAGATCGGGTTGACGCGGAGGCACGAAACGGACGGCCACATCGGCCTCCCGCATGCTCAAATCCAGCTCGCCGCTGTCGAGCTTCAGGTTCATCTGGATGGCGGAATACTGGTCCAGGAACGATTTCATGCGCGGCACGAGCCAGAAGGAACCGAACACCACCGGTGTTGTGACGATCAAAAGCCCCTCCGGCTTGTCCTTGCTTTCCGCAAGTTTCAGTTCCGTCTGGGCCAGCTTGACGAAAACGTCATGGACCGCCTCATACAAAAGACTCCCCTGCTCGGTCGGAATCAACCCCCGCGCATGCCGGTGGAACAAAAGAACTTCCAGGCTTTCTTCAAGGGTACTGATCTGTCGGCTGATGGCCGACTGGCTCAGATTCAACAGCTCCCCCGCGTGGGTGAAACTGCCCGCCTCCACCACGGCGTGAAAGACGCGCAGTTTATCCCAATCCATGCCAAGGGGTGAGACCCTGCCATTCACCAAGTCTATCCTTTTTTCCCTGTCCCCCTTCCGGTGCGTCAAGGCATGGTTCAGAGCCGCGTCCCATGAAGGGCCAGGAAGCGGTCGGCCTCCAGGGCCGCCATGCAGCCGGTCCCCGCCGCCGTGACCGCCTGACGGTAGATATGGTCCTGAACGTCCCCCGCGGCAAATACCCCCGGCACGGTGGTGGCGGTGGAACCGGGCGTGGTGATCACATAGCCGGCCGCGTCAAGGGGAAGCTGGCCGTTGAGCAGGGCGGTGTTAGGGGCATGGCCGATGGCGACGAAAACCCCCTCGCACCCGATTTCTGAAATCGCGCCGGTCTTGACGTTGCGCACCCGAACGCCGGTGACCGCCGGGGGGGGGGCCTTCCCCAGGATATCCTCAACCACCGTGTTCCACACCACCTGGATTTTCGGACTGGCCAGTAGGCGGTCTTGCAGGATCCGTTCCGCCCGAAAGGAATCGCGGCGGTGGAGGAGAGTCACCTTGGTGGCATGGTTGGTCAGGTAAAGGGCTTCCTCGACCGCCGAATTGCCGCCCCCGACCACACACACTTCCCGTCCACGGAAAAAGAATCCATCGCAGGTGGCACAGGCGGAAACGCCGAATCCCTGATAGCGCCTCTCGCTTTCAAGCCCAAGCCAACGGGCGGAAGCGCCGGTGCAGAGGATCAGGGTTTCCCCCTGATAGGTATCGCCCGAATCCCCCGTCGCCGCAAAGGGCCGCCGGCCCAGATCGACCGCGACGATGGTCTCCTCGATGAAGGTGGTGCCCACGTGCTGGGCCTGGGCGATCATCTGGTCCATGAGCCAGGGACCTTGGATCACCTCGGCAAAGCCGGGGTAGTTCTCGACACCGGTGGTGATGGTGAGCTGTCCTCCACGTTGCAGCCCAGCCACCAGGATCGGTTCAAGATTAGCGCGCGCCGCATAAATGGCGGCGGTGCACCCGGCCGGGCCGGAACCCAGAATCAGCACCTTTGTGTAATGGTTCGCCATGTTCGACCTGTTTTTTCCCTCAACCCCTTGCCTTCTTCCCGAGGGCATTGGACGAAGGAAACACCGGCGGGCGTGCCCTTCGTCCAAGCGCCGTGCGGGGGACTTTACAGGGTTTCAGCGTATTGTGCCAGATAGCGGGCAACGCCGTCCGGGGTTGCCGTCATGCCGGGGCGTCCCTTTTGCCAGCCGGCCGGGCAAACCTCGCCATGTTCTTCATGGAATTGCAGGGCATCGACCATGCGCAGGGCTTCATCGACATTGCGCCCCAGCGGCAGGTCGTTGACCACCTGATGACGGACGAGGCCGGCACGGTCGATCAGGAACGTACCGCGCAGGGCGACGGCTTCGTTCAACAGCACCCCAAACGAACGGGCGATGGATTTGGTCAGATCGGCCACCAGCGGAAAGTGGATATCGCCCAGACCCCCTTTGTCGACCGGCGTGTTTTTCCAGGCAAGATGGGTGAAGTGGGAGTCGACGCTGATGCCGACGACCTTGGCATTGCGTGCCTGAAAGTCCTTCAGACGATGCGCGTGGGCCAGAATCTCGGAGGGGCAGACGAACGTGAAATCCAGGGGATAGAAGAAAACGACTCCATAGGAATCTTTCAGATAGCTTTTCAGGTTGAAATTCTCGACGATCTTGTTATTTGGCATCACGGCCGGCGCGGTGAAGTCGGGAACCTCCTGACCAACGAGGACGGTCACAGTGGCACTCATGCTTTTATTCTCCTTAGGTTTTTCGCTGGATACGGATTGTCGAATACTGGAAGGATTCTAAAAGTGATGGCCGCCTTTCGCAAGCCAAAATTACTCTAAAACAGGGCGCGATGCACACGAAAAACCCTTCCCCAACCCCCTTTTCGATGGAAGATGGTTCTCAGAAGCGATCAAGACAAGACTCTTGTCCCCCCATCACACGTTCAAAAGCAGGTATTCCCTTTCCCACGAGCTGACAACGCGCTGATAGGCGTTCCACTCGGCCTCCTTGACGGCGATCAGGGCCTTGGCGAATTTCTCCCCCAGAAGATCATGCAAAGCGCGGGCGGCGGCGAACTTGGCGATGGCGCCGGGCAGATGGCGGGGCAGGCCATGGGCACGATCATACCCGCTGCCCGTAATGGGTTTGACAGGATCGATTTTTTCCACCATCCCAAGATAGCCGCAGGCGAGCGACGCCGCCAGGGCCAGATACGGATTGGCATCCGCTCCCCCCACCCGGTTTTCCACCCGCGTGGCCTCCAGCTGGGAAAAGGGCACCCGCAAGCCCACAGTGCGGTTGTCCCGTGCCCAGCGCATATTAATGGGGGCATCGAAATCGGGCACCAACCGGCGATAGCTGTTTACGTTGGGGGCGATCAAGACCATGGCCGCAGGTAGGTATTTCTGCAAACCACCAATATGCCACAGGAACAAATCCGAGTCGCGGGTTCCGTTAGGGGTGAAGAGATTGCTCCCATCCTTTCCATTCACGTTCTGATGAATATGCATGGCGCTTCCCGGCTCTTTCTCCATGGGTTTTGCCATGAAGGTCGCGTATACCTTGTGGCGTAAGGCAACCTGGCGGAGGGTCCGCTTGAACAAAAACACCTGATCGGCCAGGGACAGGGGCGCACCGTGATTGAAATTGATTTCCATCTGGGCGGCGCCGGCTTCGTGATGCAGGGTCTCGACGGTGAGATTCTGTTGTTCACAGAAATTGTACACTTCCTCGAATAGGGGATCGAATTCGTTGACCGCATCGATGCCATACGACTGGCGCCCGATTTCCGGTCGCCCGGAACGGCCGATGGGCGGCTCCAAGGGATAATCGGGATCGTTGTTCATCTTGACGAGAAAAAATTCCAGTTCGGGGGCGACCACCGGTTCCCAGCCGCGGGCCGCATAAAGTTCCACCACCCGCCGCAGCACCTGGCGGGGAGCCATTTCCACCGGTTGCCCGTCTGAATAAAAGCAATCATAGATAACATGGGCCGTCGGCTCCTCATACCACGGCACGATTCGCGTGGTCTCGGGGTCGGCCCGCAGATAGACATCGATGTTGGCCTCGTCACTCGGGTCTTCTTCCGGATAATCGCCGGTGACCGTCTGCACGAAAATCGACTCGGGCAGGCGCAGACCCCGTTCGCGCTGGCTGGCCAGAAAGCGGCTGGCCGGCAGGATCTTGCCCCGCGGAATGCCTGACATGTCCGGCACCAGACATTCAACCTCGTTGATGCCACGGCCGTGCAGCCATGCCTCAAGCGTATCGGTCCCTGCCTCAGGCGTATTGGTCTTCATCTGGAAAAACCCCCGATCCTCTGGAAAAAAGAGCATATTCTGGTAAAAAGGTCAGCTCCCGGCTGCACCCATTCGATACGCGCCATAGTACGTCGGACCGATGGGGAGTGGAACAGGGATATCACGCCAACCATAATGGCCAACCACAATGGCCAACCACGATGGAAGGGAACGCGCACATGGAAGGGAGCGCGCAAAGGTGACCCATTACGCGCCAAGGGAACGCCTTGAATGTCCAGGACAGGCATTGAGTTTGGGATTGGCGGATGTCCCCCCCCACGTGCCGTCATATTATGCGGCAACGGCCCACTGGCACGCCAGCCATCCCCCGCTGGCCGGTGAGGATGTGGCCGATGTGTGTGTCATCGGCGGCGGCTATACGGGCTTGTCCACGGCTCTGCATCTGGCGGAGCGGGG
>WOUV01000026.1 GCA_009773045.1 Rhodospirillaceae bacterium
TGGATGCCGCAGTGGAGTCAAGGCTTTCCAGTGCATCCCTAGATGAAATCGAGAAATGGATGGATCGCCTTGGGGAGACGCAGTCCTGGGATGACGTCTTCATGATATAATATCTTGAGAGTCCTTAACTTTGTATGGGTCAATGGATGGCATTGTCCGGAACGTGAGCCATTCGTTCTAACGCCCTCGCGCGTCACTCGTGAGGAAACTTTTAAAACCATCCCCAGTGACAGGGGAGGGGGCTTTTGGAAGTGTTCAAATGTATAAGGGCAACGGGGAAGGGCTTTTCGTCTCTCAAAAAAGTTCTGCATGAAGGGTTGTCCTGCACCCAAGCCATGCGTTATAGTCGCACGGGATGAGCACTGGCCGGGGAAAGACCATGCAGGATCGGTTCGGGCGCACGGTGACCTATCTCCGCCTTTCCGTTACCGACCGGTGTGATTTGCGCTGTATTTACTGCATGGCAGAAGAAATGACCTTCGTGCCCCGCCGTGACCTGCTCTCCCTGGAAGAGCTGGACCGGGTGTGCGGAGTGTTCATCCGCCTGGGGGTGCGCAAGATCCGTCTGACCGGGGGCGAGCCTTTGGTGCGTGGGGGCATCATGACACTCGTGCACGCCCTCGCGCGCCATGTGGCGGAGGGCACGCTGGAGGAAGTGACGCTCACCACCAATGGTACCCGTCTTGCGCGCCATGCCGGGGAATTGGCCGCGGCAGGGGTCCGGCGGGTCAATGTCTCCCTCGACAGCCTGAATCCGGACCGTTTCCGCACCATGACCCGCCACGGCGATCTCGCGCAGGTGCTGGAAGGCATATCCGCCGCCGCCCAGGCGGGTCTTGCGGTCCGGATCAACACCGTGGCGCTTGCCGGCATCAACGAGGATGAACTCGCCGAATTGGTCCTATGGAGTGGTGCGCGGGGCCATGACATCTGCTTCATCGAAGCCATGCCGATGGGCGACACCGGTCAGGACCGCACGGCGCATTACCTGCCCTTGTCCCTGGTTCGAAACCGGCTGGCCCGGCGTTTCACCCTGAATACCAGCGCGCACCGCACCGGTGGGCCGGCCCGTTATGTCCACTGTGTCGAAACGGGCCAGCGCATCGGCTTCATCACGCCGATGACCCACAATTTTTGTGAATCCTGCAACCGGGTCCGGCTGAGCTGCACGGGAACCTTGTTTTTGTGTCTGGGGCAGGAGGAGACGGCGGATTTGCGTGCTCCCTTGCGCCGCAGCGAAAGCGACGAACTTCTGACCGCCGCCATTACCGAAGCCTTATGGCGCAAGCCGCGGGGCCATGATTTTGTCATCGACCGTAACCGCCCAACCCTTGCACGGCACATGAGCGTGACAGGGGGATAACGCAGGGCTTGCGTCGCTAGGCCCTTCGGGTTTATAACCCGCGCCGTTCCTGCGGAAAAGTTCCTGTTGTCCCCATGAGCGTCACTCTTTGACTGACGCTCATGGGGGGGCTGCCGTAAGGCCGCGGCGTGGCGGAGAAGCCAGCCGCGGACGCGAGCGATCACGGAAAGCCCTGGTCGGTCGCGATCACGGCTCAAAGATGTTAAGGCAATAACGAGAGAGACCCACACGATGGCTACCGAGCGCACGCTTTCCATCATCAAGCCTGATGCAACGCGCCGCAATTTGACGGGCAAAATCAATGCCATGATCGAAGATGCCGGCCTGCGAATCATCGCCCAGAAACGCATCCGTCTATCCCCCGCACAGGCCGGCCAGTTCTATGAAGTGCATCGGGAACGGTCGTTCTTCAGTGATCTCGTCCGATTCATGACCTCCGGCCCGGTGATTGTGCAGGTGCTGGAAGGGGACAATGCCATCACCTGCTATCGTGATGTCATGGGGGCCACCAATCCGGCCAATGCTGCGGTGGGCACGATTCGCGCCGCCTTTGCCGAAAATGTCGAGGCCAATTCGGTGCATGGTTCCGATTCACCCGAAAATGCCCAGCGTGAAGTATCGTTCTTTTTTGCCGAAACCGAAATCGCCGGCTGAGAGTCCTTGGACCGAGGGGGCGCGGGGGAGGCTATGCCTTCCCCGCATTTTGGTTTTTGTTGTGGGGACGCACACGGCCTTCCCCCCCACCCCCCACAGTCTCTTTCCTTATCACGACGGCGCGCGCCGCGGCAGGGTCAGCATCAGGGCCGGCAGCACGAATAAAGTGACAAGCAGCGTCACGGTAATCGCGATTCCCAGCAAAAGCCCCATGCTCGCCGTTCCCGGATGGGTGGAAAGCGCCAGACTGCCGAAAGAGATCACCGTGGTCAGCGCGCTAAAAACCACGGCCCGCGGCGTGGTGGTGTCGAGCACGGCCAGCGCCCCCCCTTCCAGTCGCTCGCGGAACACGAACTGAATGCCGTTGGCAATGCCGATGCCAAACAGAAGCGGCAGGGCGATGATGTTGGCGAAGTTGTACGGCAGGCCGATCATCACCGCAAGAGCGTTGGTCAGTAGCGCCGCCAGCACCAGAGGGGCAAAGGCCAGCAGCACATCCCGCACCCGGCGCAACAGAACCGTCAGCAGAACCAGCAGGGCAAGAACGGTGATGCCGGTGGCAAGATGAAAAGAATACAGAACGGCCTGCCCGCTTTCATACAGGCTGACCGGCGTGCCGGTCGCCTGGGGCGCGATGGTACGCACCGTTTCAACGAACCGGCCAAGGGCGGCACGATCGGTGATGTCTTCCCGGGGGTGGATCTCAACCCGGGTACGGCCATCGGCGGTCATCTCGCGGGCGCGCAAGGCCGGCGGCAGATCGGCCAGCGTCACCGGTCCGGCCTGCAAGGCGTCGCGCAAAGCCTCCAGCCGCTGCGGCAGTGTCGCCAGCAGCGCCGTCTCGAGCGCGGGCACGGCGGCCGTCGGTTCTTCCCAGGGGATACGCCGCAAGGCCTCCAGCAACGCCTGTGCGTGCGGGTCCGCAAAAGTGGCGAGCGTCTGCATCAGGTCGGTCAGGGCCTGCCGTGTTTCCGCGGGATCCGGCTCTTCCATCCGATGGTGGCTGGCGAACAGGGGCGACAGGAACAGGGCCATGTCGCCGATCATGTGCAGCTTTTCGTCCTGATCGTGCGGCACATAGTCAAACAGCGTCGCAACCGAAGCAACGGTCGGCAGGCGCCCAAGGCGTTCGGCCAGATCTCGCGCCTGGGCCGGGGAGTCCGCCAGGATGACGATGCCATGGGGACCGTGGCGTTCATCCTTCATCAGTTCGCGCACGGTGCTGACCGATTCCGTTCCGGAATCTTTCAGATTCAGCGGGTCAAGGTCGAAACGGGCCGCCGGCAGCGCCGTCATCGCCGCCGCCGCCAGCAGGACACTTCCCCATGCCAGCAGGCGCGCCCGACGGACCATCAGCCGCCGGGGCGACCAGGCCATCACGGACCGGACGCGGGGGGATGGGGAAGGAACCGGCAGCGGCATCAGCGTCAGCAGGGCCGGCAACACGGTCAGATTGGCCATCAGGGCGATGAACATACCAACGCCGGCAATCAGCCCCAGCTCGGCAAACCCCTGATAGGGCGTTGGCAGGAATGAAAAGAAACCGATCCCCGCCCCCCCGGCGCTCAAGGCCAAAGGCCCTCCCACGTTGGCCGCGGCCCAGCCGAGGGCGTCTGGATGGCGTTCACGTCCTTCGCGGTAGCGCAAACTGAAGTGGATGCCGAAATCCACCCCAAGGCCGATGAACAGCACCGCAAATGCAACCGAAATCAAGTTGAGGCTTCCCACCATCACCAGCGCCAGCGCCGCCGTCCAGACAAGCCCCATGACAAGAGTGATCAGCACCGGAACCACCAGCCGAACGGTCCGTAGGCCCACCACCAGCAGCACGCCAACCAGCACGAGCGCGGCGCCGTTGGCAAAGCCCATGCCGGTCTCCACGCTGGCCAGTTCTTCCTCGGCCAAGGCGACGGACCCCGTCAGGCGCACGCGAAGGCCGTGGGCCAGGGTTAGGTCAAGGTCGATGGCCAGGGCGCGCAGGGCATCCATGGCGCGCCGGGCCGGATGCAGGGTGCCGAAATCAAGGGCTGGCTGAATCAGGAGAATCCGCCGCGCGGGCCTTGCAGCATCCGTTCCCAGCTTAAACGGGCGAAACGACCCTCCGCGACGGCCTCCACCACCGCCGCCATCTGACGCAAGATCGGTACCGCCGCCGTGCGACCCGCCGCGCCCCCTTCCGGCCCCAGGGCCGATGATAGCATCTTCGCCAGCCCTTTCAAGCTCATGTCCGCGTGGAGCGTGGTCAGGAATGGCTGCGCCCTGGCCAGACGATCGCTCAAGGTTTCCAGCTCGGCCGTGTCCATATATAAAAGACCGTGCCGGCGGAAAAAAGGCTCGCCCGCCAGGTCCTGAACCATCCCGAACACTTCCGGCTGCTGCCGCAGGCGAGCGGCGAGGCGTAGCGCCGCCTGGTCGGCGTATTCGGGGATCGCTCCGTCGATCACCACCACGATCGTATCGGAAAACTGAGGAAAAGCGGCATCGAGCACCCGTGACAGCTCCCGCGACGTATCCGCCCGCAACGACCGTCAGCAGGACCGCCACCAGAACGATCGCCGCCGCAAACCGTTGCGTCAGCGCACTCCAGGCGTGTAGGAAACGAAGGCCGAAAGGAATCATGGGGAACGTTCACTGGAAGGGCATGGCGTACAGAAGACCCCCCCGGGTCCACAGGGTGTTGATCCCGCGAGTCTGTTTGAGGGGAGTGGCCAAGCCAAGGGTCCTGTCGAAAATTTCGCCATAGTTGCCATACTGCCGGATAACTCGATACGCCCACCGATCATCAAGCCCCAGGGCGGCACCGATTCCCGGCTCCACTCCCAGGAAACGCCGCACCCGCCGCGAACGGGCCGGATCGTCCACATGGGAGGAGGTGATTCCAAGCTCCTCGGCCTCGATGATGGCGAACACCACCCATTTGACGATGTCAAACCACGCACGATCTTCCCCACGTACCACAGGCCCCAAGGGTTCTTTGGAAAGGCGATCGGGGAAGATCATGAAAGCCTCTGGTTCCAGCGCCTCGGTCATCCGCAACGCGGCAAGGGCGGAGGCGTCGGTCGAGTACAGGTCACAGCGGTCCGCGAAAAAGGCACCCTCCGCTTCTTCGGACGAATCGAAAACCAGCGGTTTCAGCCGGCGGTCGGATTCGTGCTCTTCCAGATTCGCAAGCGTCGTCGTTCCCGCCGCCACACACACCGTCGCCTGTTCAACATCGGCCAAGCGTTGCCATCCACGCGAACGGCGTGCCATGAAACCCTGTCCGTCGAAAAAGGTGACGACGGTAAAATCAAGCGGCATCCCGGCATCCCGGCTCAAGGTCCAGGTCGTCATGCCGAACAGAACGTCGATTTCGCCCTTGATCAGGGAATCGAACCGAACCTGCGCGTTCAACGGAACAAACACAGCGCGGCGACCATCCCCCACCACTGCGGCGGCCACGGCCCGGCAAAAATCAACGTCGAACCCCGACCATTGCCCCTCGCCATCCATCATGGCAAACCCGGGTTGGGGTGTGCTTAACCCGCACACGACATGCCCACGGCTTTTGACCGCCTCCAGGACCGCTCCGGCCCGGGCGGGGAAACTTCCGCTCCCAAAAAGAAACGTGACAAGAAGCACAAGCCGGAACCAGAGCAATGACACGAACCGCGCCCCCTTCCCGCTTCGAACATGCGATACGTCTTTCCTGCCAATCATGCCATGATCCGCTTCGATCGTCATCCCATGTTTCTTTTTTTTGCGGGGCTTGTGGTATCCTTGAGGCCGATGTGAACCGGCATGGGGCTGGCATGGGGAGTATCACGGATGAAGCGTCGTGGAGGCTTGTGGCGTGCCGCCGTTCTGAGACACGGGATGGCGGTGGTGGGGCTGGGCCTTGCGTCTGGTCTGTCCGGCTGTGCGGCGGTTGCCATGGGCGGAGCGGCCATGGGCACCGGCGTGATTTCCGCGGCCCGGCAGGACGGGGGCTTGAGCGGAGCGGCGGAGGATTTGAAAATCTCAAGCGGCATCGGCCACAACTGGTTGCAGTTCGATGCCAGTTTCATCAACACGTTCGAGGCGTCGGTGCGCGAGGGGCGCGTGCTCGTGACCGGAGTCGTGGCCGAACGGGGCAAGGCCGATGATGCCGTCCGTCTGGTCTGGCAGGTGCCGGGGGTGCGGGAGGTCTATAACGAAATCGAGATCATTCCGCTCCCCGGAACCCTTGCCGATTCCAGCCGGGATGTCTGGATCGCCTCGCAATTGAACAGTCGGCTTCTGTTCGATGCGGAGATCACCAGCGTCAACTATGTCGCCGATGTGACCAACGGCGTGGTTTATCTGATCGGCGTGGCCCATGACCGCGTGGAAAGGGACCGTGTTCTGGGCCATGC
Organism: Rhodospirillaceae bacterium; assembly: GCA_009773045.1. Classification (GTDB taxonomy): domain Bacteria; phylum Pseudomonadota; class Alphaproteobacteria; order Rhodospirillales; family Rhodospirillaceae; genus WOUV01. Next base: position 6,391 of record WOUV01000026.1, read on the forward strand.
GCGCAACCTTAAATACGTCAGGCGCGTCGTCAGCTACATCAGGTTCAAGGGCGATACGGAACGCCCCTCCCCATGAGCACCGGCGGACCGCATGGATTGGCCCGCTGGGCCGCTGCACCCGACGAGGCCATCGACCTTGCCGAGGCGGCCCTGGAACTGGCCGCCCTGGAGGTGCCGGGGGCTTCCTTGATCCCGTATCGGTTCCATCTGGCGGAAATCGCCGATCACATGCGCTCCGGCGCGGCCCTTATCTCTGCGCATCTGGACGAGTACATCACCCTTTTGACCGAAACCGTGCATGGTACGTTCGGCTATCGGGGCGCTGTTTCCAGGGGGGAAAGCCATGTCACCTTGATGTGCACCATCGAACGGCGGCAGGGAACACCGGTGACGCTGGGGATTCTTTATCTGCACGCGGCCCGGGCCGCCGGGTGGGCAGCCACGGGGTTGACCTTTCCGGGGCGTTTCCTGGTCCGGGTGCAGACGGCCCACGGCCAGCGGGCGGTGCTCGACCCCTTCGCGAAGGGGGAACCCCTGACCTCCCGACGGATGCGCCGTCTGCTCAAGGAGGCCCTGGGACCGACGGCGGAGTTGACACAGGCCCATTACCAGCCCCTCAACAACCGGGAAACCTTGCTGCGCCTACAGGACGATCTGAAAACACAGAGTCTGCAAGCCGGCCGGTTCGATGCCGCGCTTGAGGTGCTGGAGACCATGCTTCTGCTTGCGCCGGATGCGCCGGCGTTGTGGCGGGAGGCCGGAATGATTCATCGTCGCCTGGGCCATGTGGCGGCGGCGGTGTCGGCCCTGGAGCGTTTCCTGTCGCTTGCGCCCGATTCCCCCGTTCGCTGCCGGACCGCCGAGCTTCTGAACGAGTTGTATGGCCGGCTGTGAGGAGAAACCCGTTGCCACGGAAGGACCTGTTCCGTCATGCATTTGACCGTTGCCATCCAGATGGACCCGATCGAAACCATCGCCATCGACACCGACAGCACCTTTGTTCTGGCCGTGGAGGCCCAACGTCGCGGGCACATTCTGTTCCATTATCTGCCGCAGGATTTGTCCCTGCGCGGAGCAGACGTGTACGCCACGGCACGGCCGCTTGTCGTGCGTCGCGCACCCGGCAACCATTCCACGCTGGGCGATGCGACCCATCTGCGGCTTGCGACGGTTGATGTCGTGCTGATGCGCCAGGACCCACCGTTCGATATGGCCTACATCACCGCAACCCATCTCCTGGAACGTCTGCATCCGCGCACCCTGGTGGTGAATGACCCGGCAGAGGTGCGCAATGCGCCGGAAAAGCTGTTCGTGACCCACTTCCCCCAGTTGATGCCACCAACCCTGATCACCTCCAGCCGGGAGGAGATCGTGGCGTTCCGTCGCGAACACTCCGACATCATCCTCAAGCCTCTGTTCGGCAACGGCGGGACCGGCGTTTTCCATCTCACACCGGAAGATGAAAACCTGAACGCCCTTCTGGAGTTGTTTCCCCGTCTTTACCGCGGCGAGCCGGTCGTGGTGCAGAAATATCTTCCACAGGTGCGGGAGGGCGACAAGCGCATCATTCTGATCGACGGCGCGCCGGCCGGGGCGGTCAACAGGATTCCCCTAAAGGGGGAGTCACGCTCAAATATGCACGTGGGAGGACGGGCGGTGAAAACCGGCCTGACGGCGCGCGACCGGGAAATCTGTGCAACCATTGGTCCGATCCTGAAGGACCGCGGCTTGGTGTTCGTCGGCATCGATGTCATCGGACCATACCTGACCGAAATCAACGTGACATCCCCGACCGGCCTTCAGGAAATCGATCGCTTTGATGGGGTGTGTCTGGAGTCCCAGGTGTGGGACGCCATCGAAAGCCGCGTGTCGAAATAATCCGGAGTTCGGTCAATAACCGGAATCAAGGGGGCGTGGGGGATGTCACGCCTCCCCCACATCGTGGTTTCTACTCATGGAGACGGGCGGCCATGGCGGCGAAAGATCCACAGGCCGAGAAGTGTCGAGATCATGAACAGCACGATACCCAGGCCGAAGCGAAAGGCCGAGTCGATCTGAAGGCCACTGCCAAGAAGCACGAAAACGATTGTTTGTGGCACATAACCCAGCGCCGAGCCGGCAACGAAGGCCCTGGCCTGAATGCCGGAGATACCAGCCGCGAGATTGGTCAAAAGATTGCTGCCCACAGGCAACAGGCGGACCACCAGAGTCATCGTGAAGGGGTTGCGCCGCAAAAAGGCATCGATGCGGCGGACCCGGTCGGGATAGCGGGCCAGCACCATCGCCCGCCCCAGAAACCGCGCATAGACAAAACCGCCCATGCATCCCCCCACCGACGCCAGCAGGGCAACCCCCGTGCCTTCAACAAGGCCAAAGGCATAGCCGCCTAAAAAACAAACCACCTGCCGGGGCAGGCCGAAGGCGGTGAACAAGGCCCCCACGGCCACGAACAGCGTTTCGCCGGTCAGGCCGTTGCCTTTGACCTCGGCATCGATCCAGGCCGTCCCAAAAACCCGGTCAACGCCCGTCGTGTTCAAAAACCAGCCAACCGCTCCCAGGATAACGATCAACAGCATGCCCCGCAGAACGGTCTTCAGGACCATGGGAGAGCCTCATCGTCCGCGACAAGCCGGGGCCGGCTTTTGCGCCGTTGCAGCCACATCACGCCGATCAGATCGAACAGCCCCACCCACAGACGGTCCAGGGTGCCATAATGGGACCGGCCACGGGTCCGGGGGCGGTGGTTGACCGGGCACGAGATCACCTCCCCCCCTTCGCGAATCATCAAGGCCGGCAGATAGCGGTGCATATGGTCGAAACAGGGAAAATCCAGAAAAACCGCCCGCGGAAACACCTTCAGACCGCAACCGGTATCGGGCGTGTCGTCCTTCAGCACAGCGGCTCGCAGGCGGTTGGCCAAACGGGAGGCGATCCGTTTGTTCCAGCCATCGCGCCGTGTCGCCCGCCAGCCGACGACCATGGTCCGCGCCGCCGCGTCCGCGCCTTTGTGGTGCAGGCGTGCGAGGAGTGCCGGAATGTCGGCGGGATCATTCTGGCCATCTCCGTCCAGGGTGGCGATCCACGCCGCCCGGGCGGCGTGGACGCCGCTCATGATGGCCTGGCTCTGGCCACAGCTGGTGCGATGCCGTACAATCTTAAGGCGCGAATGGGCGCGTCTGGCTTCGGCCAGGCGAAGGGGGGTGGTGTCTGTCGAACCATCATCCACATAGATCACCTCGAACGCCAGGCGTCCTTCCAGAGCCTGATGGATTTCCTCGATCAGGGGAAGGATGTTGTCTGCCTCGTTCCGGACCGGGACGATAACGGCAAGGTCGGGCGGTGAATCGGTGGTCATGGAGGCGGATAAACATGTCCTTGAGAAATCGAGGGAGATGAGGAAGAAAACTCGCTCCCTCCACGTTCTGTTTCAAACACTCCCCCGTTCTGTTTCAATGGCGAAGGCACGCCCGGGGATCAGTGCGGCATCCCTGTGCCGAACATATCGGCCAGATCCCGGGCAGTGGCGAAACGCCGGCTCCATTCATGAAGCTGGCCGTCGTCGGCAGTCCGGATGCGCTCCACAAGCTCAGGAGAAAGCGGGCCGAAACGAAACGTCATCACATCGATGAACATCTCGACCCGGCCTTGCTGCACGCCTTGTTGTACGCCTTGTTGTACGCCCCGATGGAATCCTTCCGTTTCCCCCCGATGGAATCCTTCCATTTCCCATTGTGCGGCGATGGTTGACATGACGCGTTCCTTTTTGTCCGGATCAGGCAGAACCTCGTCCAGAACACTACGGACGAGCTGGCTTTTCGGCCCTTCGATATGTCCAAGAAGATAGTACACGAGTGTCACCAGATCATCGTACCCTAAATCCATGGTCTCGTGTAGGAGCTTCAAAAGGATTTTCCGGGTGATCCGCTGGAGAACCCCATGCTTCAAGATCAAAAAACCAACGCGCAGTTTTCGTTCGTGCGACAGATCACCGTCCGGGATGCGGCAGAGATCGACGAGGCTGTAACGGAAATCGAGAATATAGGGCCGCAAGGCGGTATCGGCGCCGGTGGCCTCGGCCAGCGACAGCGGGATGGTCCATGGGGGGCTGCCGCTATAGACAACCATGGTGACGAGGAGCGGCAGCGGACGCAAAGTGCCATCGGGCGCGCGCCCTTCGGTTTTGTCCCAGGAGTCAAGGGCCTGATACTGGTACCCCAGAAGATGCAGGCCGATACGGGGTTCGGGCCGTGATTTTGCCTCGATCAGGGTATAGATCAGAACCGGTCTCCCCGTGAGAGTCCGACTCAGGTACAAGCGGTCGGTGCGGTACCCGCGCAAGCGCCGTGAGACGAAACTGCCTGGCATCAATTCCGGTGACTCATCGCTAAGGATGGATACCACTTCAGGGGGCAGTCGTTCGCGCAAAAGCGTTCCCGCCGTACCGGGTTTGTCCAGTAACTGCTGAAAGAAGTGATCGTGACGCTGCTGAACGTGGCGAGACATCCTGCTGGTTTCCTGAAACCTGCTGGTTTTTTTGAAGAACTTCCGCTCAACGGCGGTTCGGGAGGCCCATGATACGGGAATTGAAACGGAAAACAAACGGCAAGGAATGACAAAAGGGGGCGGAATAACACAGGAAGATCACGAACAAATAATGAACCTACGCCTCTCCAAGACGCACACTGGGTCCTTGCGCTTTTCAATTTCTTGTTCAGGAGGGTACGGCAGGCATTTTTTCGTCCGATGTCCCCAATGTCGCCCCTTGTGCTGTTCCTGACACTCACGCCATTATGCGCAGGACGTGCCGTCTTGCTGGGCGTCTTGGCCGTTCAATACCGGGGAACAGTTCCATGCTGACTCTTTTTTTGCGCGCTGCCGGCGTTTTGGGTATTGTTTGCTTGGCTTTTTCCATCGTTTCGGTTTCCGCGCGGGCCACATCCGATCCAGTGTTGGCCACGGTTGATGGCGTGGACATTCACCATTCGGCGGTGGAGTCTCTGTTGCGCATCCTGCCTCAGGCCCAAGGCATGGCGGCGGACGCCACCTTGCACGAGCAGGTTCTTGACCATCTGATCACCGCCGAAGTCATGCGCGGAGAAATCCGCCGCCAGAAATTGGATCGAGATCCGGAGGTCGTGGCACAACTTGCCGAGATGGAACGGCGCCTGTTCCAACACGTGTATCAAGCCCATATCATAGAACCCCAGATTACCGATGCCGTTCTGAAGATGCGCTATGATAAAATCATCAAGGACTTGCCAGAACGTGAAGAAATACGGGCCAGCCACATTCTTCTTGCAACCGAGGATGATGCCAACCGTGCCATCAACGATGTCAGGAAAGGGAAGGATTTCGCGCGCGTTGCGGCGGAACGCTCACTCGATCGGTCGAAAACTCAGGGCGGCGATTTGGGGTTCCTGCCCAAGGAGGCCCTGGTTGAATCTTTCGCCCACGCCACCACGGCTTTGCAGCCTGGCCAAATGAGCGATCAGCCGGTGCAAACCCCGTTTGGGTGGCATGTGATCCGTCTGGAGGAACGGCGTGCGCGCAAACCGGCTTTCGAAGATGTCAGGGATGACCTTAAAACAGAGATCGCTCAGCAAATGTTCAACCGATCCCTGGAAGCCTTGCGGGCCAAGGTCAATATCAGGAAAATGCCGGTCGCATCCCCTGTGAAGGACGGGAAAATGCCATGAGTAATCTTTCGCCTTTCGCGCCCGCAAGCCTGCCCGAGTTGCCCCCCATCAGCGGAGTCCGGCTGGCAGCCCGGGCGTGCGATATTCGTTACAAGGGGCGCACCGATGTATTGTTCGTTGAACTGGCGCCGGAGACGACCGTGGCCGGTGTCTTCACCCGCTCGAAAACCTGTTCGGCGCCGGTGGACTGGTGCCGCGCGGTCGTGACGGTGGGGCAGGGGCGGGCGCTCGTGGTGAATTCCGGCAATGCCAATGCGTTCACCGGCACGGTTGGCGTGACCGCGGTCCGCAACACGGCCGCCGCCGCGGCGGCGGTCCTGGGGTGTGCACCCGAGGAGATCCTGATTGCTTCGACGGGCACCATCGGCGTGTCGCTCGATGAAAGCCGGATCACGACCGCCTTGCCGGCCTTGCATGCGCAAGCCTCGGAATACGCCTGGTCGGAAGCGGCGCAGGCCATCATGACCACCGACACCTACCCCAAGGCCGCCACCCGGCGGGCGATGATCGACAATGCCCAGGTCAAGCTCAACGGGATCGCCAAGGGATCGGGCATGATCGCTCCCGACATGGCCACCATGCTGGGCTTTGTGTTCACCGACGCCGTGATCGCGGCTCCGGTCTTGCGTGAACTCCTGACGGCGGGTATCGAGAAAACGTTCAACTGTATTACCGTGGACGGGGATACTTCGACGAGTGACACGTTGCTTTTGTTTGCAACGGGCACGGCTGATCATGCGCCCATCACCATGGTGACGGACCCGCGGCTGGCCGGGTTCCGTACACGGCTGAACGAGATCCTGCTGGACCTTGCCCATCAGGTGGTCAAGGATGGCGAGGGGATCGCTCACTTTGTCACCATCACGGTGAGCGGGGCGACCAGTTTCAGCGCCGCCCGCAAGATCGGTCTTGCCATCGCCAATTCCCCCCTGGTCAAAACCGCCATCGCCGGCGGCGATGCCAACTGGGGGCGGATCGTCATGGCCGTGGGGAAAGCGGGCGAAAAGGCCGATCGTGACAGGCTGCGAATCCGCATCGGCGGGGTGATGGTCACGGAAAACGGCGGCCCGGTCGCGGGGTACGACGAAACGCCGGTCACCGCCCATATGCAGGGTCGGCATATCGTGATCGAGGTTGACGTGGGTGTGGGACGCGGCAAGGCAACGGTCTGGACATGCGATCTGACGCATTCTTATATCGATATCAATGGTTCCTATCGCACGTAAACGGAGTATGGATGTAAAAAAGAATCAAGGGGGCGCGGGGGAGGCCGTGCCTCCCCCGGAGTTTGTTTAACTCGAACCCTTTATTGTGGCGAAACGGGGATGGCGCGTGACTGATACCGGCAGCGAACAGACGCCTTTAGCCCCTGGCTTTCCCGATGGGGCGTGGCTGGAACAGGTGGCGTTGCGTTATCTGGCCCGTTTCGAGGCATCGCACGAGCGTGTGCGGCGTTTGCTGCGGACCAAACTGAAACGTCGCCGTGCCGCCGGTCAAATCAACGAAGCCGAGTTTGAAGCGGGCTGTGCGGCGGTGGAAGGTGTTCTCGCGCGGCTTGCGGCCGTGCAGCTTCTTGATGATGATCGTTTCGCCCGGGTGCGGGTCCAGAGCCTTCACCGCAAGGGGCGGTCCCTGTGCGCCATCCGCAAGGCCCTGCACGAGGGGGGAATCGCACCCGAGGCCGTCACCGCTGCCCTGACGGACGCATTTGCCAAAGAAGATATTCCTCCCGATGTGCGGGCGGCGGCCATTTATTGTCGTCGCCGGCGTTTGGGACCATTCCGGCCGTGCGCGCAGCGGCAGGCGTTGCGTCTGCGGGATCTTGCCGCCCTGGTGCGTGCCGGGTTCGGTATTCCCGTGGCCCGCCAGGTCATAGACGCGGCAACGACCGATGAAGTGGACACCTGGGCCCTGCTCGCCCGTTAAGGCACGAGGACTGAAAAGAGAATTCCAGGAAAAACAAGATTTTATGGAGATTGATCGATGTCTGTCACCATTTATTACAATCCCCGTTGCAGCACATCACGCGCCACCTTAAATCTGTTGCGGGAGCGGGGCGTTGAGCCAGTGGTGATCGAATACCTGATGACGCCGCCGACGGTGGAGGAACTGACCGCCCTGCTGGGTCTTCTCGGCCTATCGGCGCGCCAGATTCTGCGAAAGAAGGACGCCAAAGCGGTGGGTCTGGAGGCCACCGGGCTGGAGGAAACGGCATTGATCGCGGCCATGGTCGAAAACCCGGCGGTCATCGAACGTCCCATTGTCGTGGCCAATGGCCGGGCCGTTCTGGGACGTCCGCCGGAAAAGGTGCTTGAACTTCTGTAAGGTCAGGGAGGCTGTTTGTTCTGGAAAAAAGGCGGCTTGTCGGCACGTTTGCTGCGGCTGACCGTTCTGTTCGTCATGATGGCCGAAGTGCTGATTTATGTGCCTTCGATTGCTCATTTTCGTGTTCGCTATCTGAAAAAGCAACTGGAAACGGCGGAGTTGGCGGTTCTGGCCCTGGATGCCACGGCGGTCGGCATGATGGATGCCGGTTTGCAACGACGTCTGCTGGAACGGGCGGGTGCAGTCGGCATTGCCGTGCATCGGCAAGGCACGTTCAAATTGATGCTGGGGTTGCAGGGACATGAAAAGGTCGATGCTTACATCGACCTGCGGCGGGTGGGACAGATTGAAAGCGTGATCGATGCTTTGATGACTCTGTTCCGGGGGGAAAACCGCATTCTGGCGGTCACGGACACATCGCACCATGACACGGTTTTATCGGTCGAGACGTTTCTGCCGGAGGCGCGGCTCCGCCGGGTGATGCGGGATTTCTCCGTCTGGGTTCTGACCTTGAGCATTTTCATTTCGGTCTCGACGGCAGCCTTGGTATATCTTGCCCTGCACCGACTGTTTGTACGGCCCATGGCGCGCCTGACGGTCAGCATGACCGCATTTCGTGATGCCCCAGAAGATGAAACTCGCATCATTCGTCCATCCGACCGCCAGGACGAAATCGGGACCACCGAACAGGCTTTGGCCGAAATGCAACGGCAAGTGCGGAGCGCTTTGCTCCAGCGGCGGCGCCTAGCCGGAGTGGGAACGGCGGTAGCTAAAATCTCCCATGATCTCAAGGGAATCCTGACCGCGGCGATGCTGGAATCCGACCGGCTCTCTGATCCGACCCTGCCGCCGGTGACAGGGGGCCTGGTGCGTGCCCTGGAGCGGGCGGTCACGTTGTGTACACGTACCCTGCGATTCGCGCGCGATGAGCCATCTCCGGTTGAGTTTGGCGTTCATGTCTTGCACGACATCGTGCGTGACGCCGCCGCAGATGTGCCCGATTTACTGGCGGCAGGACGAACATTCAGGAACGAAATTTCCGCTGCACTGCCGGTCCGTCTGGATCGGGAGATGACAGTGCGGGCACTCGCCAATGTATTGCGCAATGCCGTTGAGGCGGGCGCCCACATGGTGCAGGTGGAGGAGAAGCGCACAGACAACGACACTCTGGTCATCGTGCGAATCACCGACGACGGACCGGGGCTATTGCCCAAGGCCCGGAGGAATCTGTTCCAGCCCTTTGCCGGTTCGGCCCGCCCCGAGGGAACCGGACTGGGGCTGCCGATCGCCCGGGAGCTTATGGTGATTCAAGGGGGCGATGTGGTCTTGGTGCAAACGGGGGAGGCGGGAACGATTTTCGAGGTGCGGCTTCCCCCTTTTCATGGGCGTCACTCTTGATCGTGGAGCACAAACATCCTTGATGCTTCTCTAATTGCCCACCAGTTCCGCCTGCAAGGCGCCCGAGTCCTTCAAGGCATGCAGAATCGCCATCCGATCGATGACTCCCACCCCGGATTCATCCAGACGACGCATCAATGAACCGACCGTCGTGCCGGGCGGGATGTCGAGCGCGCCTGTTCCCAAGCCTTCGTCCACCTCGATTGTCGTGCGCGGCACGACGACGGTGCGACCGGCATTGGAAAACGGGGGCGGCTGCGACACCATCGGCGTTTCGGTCACCCGGGTCGTCACGCCGCCGTGGCGGATCGAAGTCGGGGCGATGGGGATATCGGCCCCGGCAACGATGGTCCCGGAACGGGAGTCGATCACCACCTTCGCCGTTGGCCGGTCCGGTGTGGCGGAGGCCTGTTCGGCCTGGGCGAGCAGCGCTGCCGTTCCGCCAGGAAAGTCCGTCGGCACCGTCACACGGACCGTTGCGTTGTCCTCCTGGGTGGCCACCTTCTGGCCGACGGCGGCATTGACCGCGGCCGCCACCCGGCTGGCGGTGGTGAAATCGGGATGGTGCAAGGTCAGGTGGATGGTTTCGGCCGTGTTCAGAACGTATCCGCTCCCCCGTTCCACAAGTGCCCCCCCTGTGATGCGCCCCGCTGTTGGGGTGCCGCTGGTCACGCGGGCGGCTCGCCCCCCTGGGCGGTGTAGCCGGAGAGGCGGCCACCGTTCCCTCGGCCACCGCCATAGACCTGCCTGTCCGCCGCTTCCAGGGCCGTCGGCAGCAGCGTGCCCCCCCCCCCGCACCCCCGTTGCATCGCCGACCGGGTTGACATCGACATCGATCCGGTTGCCGGGTTTGGCGAAGGCAGGAAGGTTGGCGGTCACCATCACCGCCGCCATCGACCAACCCCGCTGCCCTTGTGCCGCGCCGTCCCCAAACCCCATGTTCTGCATCATGGACCCCAGAAGGCGCGTCGTGATGGGGGAGCCGGCCGAATCGCCCATGCCAGGCAGCCCCACCACCAAACCATAGCCGACCAGCATGTTCTCGCGTACACCCTCAATGCTCACGAGATCCTTGACCCGTTGCTGGGCCAGGGCCGGCGTCCATGCGAAGACCAGGGTGCAGGCAAGGAAGTATCCAAGGCTCGACTTTGTGCCCCTTTGTCACGGATTTCCTGGGAGCGCGGGCCTCGTGCCCGCGAACCCTGGCGGGCAGGACCGCGCGCCCTCTCGGGAAAAAGCGCACAGTCGAGAATGGCGCTCCAGCGAATCATATCGAATCCTTCCCCACCGAGACGACCGTCAGCGGCTGATAAATGAAGCCGTGCGTAGTATACGAACCCCCCCATATTCATCGACGGTTCTTGAGCTGCACGAGGCTCCAGTCGTTGCGGGGGGAAACATCGCGCACCGGTTGGCGTTCGTGCACGACGCCGCGCGTATCCTCCTCATGGCCCCAGTTGGCGTGGGTCAGAAGGAGTTCCCGCTCTCCCGAGACCTGCGCCACCACCGCCACGTGCCCGAATTTCAGCCGGGATGATTTCTTGAACACCAGGACCGCCCCTTCCCTCGGCACGGCGCCCCGTTGATAGCGGCTGGCCGCCTGTGCCCACCAGGTCCAGGCATCTCCTCGCAAATCGATTCCCGAAACGACTCGGGCGAAGGGCACACACTGCAAGAACCGATCCAGATTCGGATAGGGTTTCAGGGGAGAGGGCATCACCGGTGGCAGCGGACCACCGACGACCGTGGCGGGAGGCGCCGGTACACAGCCGGCGACAAGGACCAGCACCACCGCGCCCCACCGCCCACGTAATATTCTCGCAAGGGGAACGCTACCCATTGGAACACTACTTTTCATCCACGGCCATGTTGCGCGTTGCCGGAGGGAGCCTGACCACGAGGCCATCCAGATCCTGGCTCATGATCAGCTGACAGCACAGCCGCGAGGTTGCCATCAGCCCAAAGGCGAGATCAAGCATGTCTTCCTCGTCTTCGCTGGCGGGTTTCAGCCTGTCATACCACGCGGGATCGACGATCACGTGGCAGGTGGCGCACGCCAGCGAGCCTTCGCACGCGCCCTCGATATCAATGGTATGACGGTGGGCGATTTCGAGCACGGACAATCCTTCCGTCGCCTCCACCTCGTGGCGGGTTTCGTCGTGATCGATGAAAGTCATCTTTGGCATGCGTGGATCGTTCCTCTCTCCGACAAACACGAACAGTTTTCGATACCCAGGGCTTCTGAAGCCTCACCTATGGCCGCATATCTTTTCATGTTGAATACTATGCGCGAGTCATGGACAGATTCCAAGTGAACTGTTCCACCCCTTCCACAGGGTCCGATACACGAGATATCTCATGCCTCCCGCGCCCGCGCGATCACCCGCGCCCATGCATTCAAAAAAACATCATGATCGCCGCGGCGACTGTTCCAGCCAAGACTCACGCGCACGGCGGCCTTGGCCACCGCGGGCGCGCAGCCCATGGCGGTGGGCACATGGGAAGGCTCCGTCTTGCCCGAACCGCAGGCGGCCCCGGCGGCGATGGCAACGCCTTCAAGGTCAAGGGCCATGACCAGCAACGGTCCCACAAGACCCAGCACGGCAAAATACGTGGTGTTCGGTAGTCGCGCCCCCCCGTCACCCAGCACCACCACATCGGGGGTTATGGCACGGATCCCGGCTTCCAGCGCATCACGCCATTGCGCACGTCGGGCCATGGCGGGCAGATCCACCGCCGTTGCCGCCGCGCCAAAGCCGACGATTCCCGCGAGGTTCTCGGTGCCGGGTCGGTGACGGCGTTCCTGTCCACCGCCGAACGCACGTGCCGCCGGCGTCGCTTCGGGGTGGACCACCAGCGCCCCCACCCCTTGCGGTCCCCCCAGTTTGTGCGCCGACAGGGCAAGGCTATCGGCCCCCAGGGTCTTGAAGGACACAGGAATTTTGCCCGCGGCCTGTACGGCATCGCAATGGAGCTGCCCGCCGTGGGCGTGCACAAGGGCCGCGGCCTCGGCCACCGGCTGGAGAACGCCGGTTTCGTTGTTGGCGAGCATCACCGCCACCACCGCGGGCCGTGGATCGGCGGCAAGAAGATCCTTGAGGGCTGCAAGGTCAACGACACCACGGCCATCGACCGGAATCGTCACCACCCCCGGAATCCGCAGGATCGAATCGTGCTCGACCGCCGTCGCCAGCATCCGGTTTGGCCTCCGTCCCGCCGGAGGTGAAAATGACATTCTCTGGTGCCGCATCGGTCAAGGCGGCCACGGCGTCGCGGGCCGCTTCGATCACCCGGCGGCTGGCTTGCCCCGGCCGGTGCATGGACGAAGGATTGCCAACCATGGCAAGAGCCGCCGTGATGGCCACCACCGCCGTGGGCCTGACCGGCGTGGTGGCATTGTGGTCAAGGTACAGCATGGTCTCTCGTTCAGGCATGTCCAGGCCCTCCCAGGAACGGGGTTGTGGGATCGTGGGCGGCAAGACGGGCCTTGGCGCGCTCCCGGCTGCCCACGGCATAACAATACGCGCACCCTTGCGTGCAGGTATCATAGGCCCCGATGTCCCGTGACTGGTGACACCCGCACGCCCGGTGCGGTTTGGCCTGCCGTCCGGCGTCGATGCAGCGGGCCTCCAGCACCCCGGGTTCCTGGAAAATTGCCTGTCCGCATAGGGAGAGATTCAAGCCATGATCGGCGGCGCACGCAACCATCCGCAGCAGGAGTTCCCGTTTGACCGCCGCATCCGGGTCCTCCCAGGTAAAACCATGTCGTTGCCCCGCCGCCGCCAGATTGCGGGCGGTCTTGCGGTAGATGTGGGCCAGGCTGACCACCACCTCGTCCACCGCACCGCTTAAAGAGCGGCACAACTGGTCAAAGGTGCGCAGGTGCCACTCCGGCGGGGTCAGACTGGTGAACACGATCGGGTCATACCGCCACACGATCGCGCGCCGGCCGAAGGCATGGGCCAAACTTTGCACCGTCGCCACGGCGCGTTCGACCGGCATGACCGATGTTTCCAGGGCGCGGGGATAGCCGGTCACCGTATACTGTACCACGAACGGCCAGCGCGGGCGAAGGTCGTGCAGCACACCAAGACCGGCAGCCCGCCATAGGGGTTGAGAACATCGCACCAGCCGGCATCAAGCCGCGCCCGGAACCAGGCCTGGTAAAAGGCTGGGATATCTGTTCTATAGCTTGCGGAAATAATCACAGGCGACCTCTGGTCCGCTGCTTCCGGGTACGCTTTTCTCCCCGCGCGTTCTTCCCCCTTACGGGGAAGGGCTTGTGGCGGAGGGGTTTTTCCTATGGCCTTGCGATTCTTTTTCCTGGGGCGATGCGGTTTCCTCCCGCAGGGCAACCGGTTCAGCCCGGAAACGGCGGCCCGAAGGGTCGGTGTAAAGATCATTCAGGTGCTGGATATGTGCCGCAGCGGCGTGGCGCAGTTTTTGCAGCCGATGGCGGGTGCCACCGCCCCAACCGGCTGGCGTTGTTTGCAGCACCGAACGGAGGAGCCGAACATTGCGCAAAAAAGCCCTCCGCAGCCCCAGATCAAAGGGGCCGGTGCGTTCCGGCAATTGCGCCGCGATGTAGCGCGCCGCCCAATCCCGAAGTGTATAATGCCCGGAGATGGCGCCCGCCAGCAGCAGGATGGCGATCCCCAGGGCTTCGAACCGGTGCGTCTCTCCCCATTGCTCCGCCGTGTCAAACCCGGTGATGCCAAGCAGATGCGCACTTCCTCCCATCAGGATTCCCATAAGGATCATGCCGGCAGCATCGCCCATCATGGTCAGCTTCCGCCATCGTTGCAAGGCAGTGTGCAGGGTTGGGACCATTTCCTGCTCGATTTCGTTGGCGACGGCCTCCAGCACACTGACGATGCGGTAACGCCGCTGCACTTCCACCTCACTCATGCGGGTGTGGATTGCAGCGAGATCCTGGTCGCGCTTGCTTTCGAACCGTTGGCGCAAAGCTGGGTCGGCAATGGGGACGGACACTTTCGGATTGTAGATGCAATAAAAGCGCCCCGAAATCAGACCGGCCTGGGCAATGGCGCGTTGCCAAGCGCCCACCACCTGTTCGGGGTTGTCTTCCTGTGCGGTTGTATCAATCTGGTTCAGGATATAAAGGAACTTGCTGGCATCGGGACGGAGAACGGTTTTCGCAACCAGGTGCTGCAAGGTATCGTGCATGGCGCCCGGTTCGGGATGGCGGGCATCGAAGAACACCAGCACCAGATCGGACAGATCAATGATATGGTGGGTCAGGCGCAGGATGGAACGACGCTGGTCATCGGCATCGAAACCGGGTGAATCGATGATGATCTTGCCGCGGTGGGAAGGTTTTGTGGTTGTCTTCAATTGAAGATACGCATCGATGCGGCGCCCTTCGCCCGAAGCCACCTGCTCGATTTCCTCGCTCATGCGATAGAAAGGAAAACGTGGATCGGCATCGAGGGCCATGCCCGGCAGGACTCTGGTTTCGGTCGACCCGTAACAGATGACCGTGAATTTGTCATCGACCGCCTGATTACCGGTGCTTTGCAAGGATTCGCCGATATAGGTATTGATGAACGTGGACTTGCCGGACGAAAACGTTCCAAGCACACTGATCAACGGCCACCAGGGAATCCGGGTTGCGAGGGATTCCTCCCGGCTCAAAAGCCCCATCCGGTAAAGGATTTTGTCCATCTTCAGATAGGTGGGAACCACTTCCAGAAGAAGGGGGTTTTCCGCCTTCAAATGGGTCTGAAGACTGCGCAAACGCTCCGTAAGGGCTTTGGACGGACCGAACAGCATGATTCTTTAAGTCCCTGTTGCAAAAACATCGCGCGAGGGGGGAAGGCTCCCCCCTCGCGCGCCCCGTTTTTTTACCGGGGGCCGGTTTTCATGTTCCGCCACAGCGCTTCGGCCTTGGCGGGGTCGAGGGAATAAAGAATTCCGATGATCTCCCCGACCCGTGCGTGGTTGGAAGAACGCAAGGCGCGCATCCCTGCTTCATAATAAAGATCGGTCGCTTCCTGCCAACGGCCCTGGTTCAGATAAATGTTGCCCAGTTCGCCCGGCAGATCAGGCTCATCGGGATACTCCCGGACCAAGGTTTGATAGGCCTTTTCCGTCGTGCTCGGATCCTGTTCCCAGAAGGACCGTCGGGCGGCTGCCCACGCTTCGCGCAGGGCGACCGACGGCTGGTTGCGGGAGGCGCGTGATTCATCGGGCGCTTTCCGAGGGGGGGAAACCGGACGTTGCGCGGCGAAAGGCGGCCTGTCCCGCATCCAGGGGGGCGGTGCGCCCATGCCGGGGGAGAGGGCCTGGGCCTCCTCCTGGGACTCGGTCTTCGCGTCCGTCTTCCGGGTATCACCGGCCTGAGGATAGGCCTGAGGATAGGCCTGAGGATAGGCCTGGGGATAGTAGGCCTGCGGATAGGGCGGCGGGAACGGCGGGGGTTCCATCATCCCTCCCTCCGCGGGAGTCCCTTGCCGTGCGGGCATTGCGGTATTGTCGTCCGGCGGCGGCACCGTGTTCAATGCATCATCGTTCATCATGGACATCATGGACGGAGCGGGCGCCGGTGCTGGTGACGGGACGGGCGCAAGCGCCGGCGGCACAGCAGCACGTGTGTTCGCGAGCCTTTCCGCCTCGTGGGCGGGCAGTGCCCTCGGGGGGGCCATGGGCGGCCTGGAGTATGGTGCGGAAGGCTCGAACGCAGGCATCCGCTCCGCCGCCTCCCCTTCGGGCATCATGGGTGGCGGCGGCGGATTGGGAGCGGCCGCCTTGGGGGTGGGACGGGTTTTTTTGGCATCGGCATCGGGACCGGTGGGACTGTAATCATCGGGTGGATAATCGGCCTTCCCAGGGGCCGGGGCAACGGTCACGGAGGCCACGGACACGGCGGGCGCCGTGGCAGGCTCTGGCGAGGGTGCACGCGGCGCTTCGGCAACGGGATCGGGGGTCACTGCAAGCCAGCCCTGTTCATGCAGCGCGGTTATAGCCTCTTCGCGGAGCGTGGAGGCCCTGTCTACAACCATGTCACGGTAGATGAAGCCAAGCACACCGCCGACCACAACCGCAACAAAAAGAAGTGTTTTCAAAAAAAATCTCAAAACGTACATGGGGGTTCTCCCAAATGTCATCGACCACGGGCAGATCCATACACCGCTTCTGCCAATGCCGTAAGTTCCTGGCTTGCTTTGCCGGAAGGTTCCAATTCAAACACCGCCAACCCTTCGCTGAAGGAGTGACGGAACATGATGCGTTGCGCAAGGCGCACGGGCAACACCTCAAGTCCTCCCAGCTGCCGCAACGCCATTTCGGTTTCAGCGTTTTCGCGCGCCGAGGGGTGCGTATCGGCACGATTGATAAAGGCATATAACGTGGGTGCCTTTGTGCTGGTGGCACGAATGATTTCCAGAAAACGCTGGGTAGACCACACGTCGGCCTGGCTGGGAGACACCGGAATGATCACCTGATCCGCTCGCGCCAAGGCCTCGTTCAGGCCTGTCATGTTCGATACGCCGATATCGATCAACATCTCCCCCTTGTCGTGTTCGGGCAGAGTTTCTGCGACCGACAGGAAAGGCTCAAATCCCTCTTCCGAGCGCAACTCGGCCACATCACGCAACGTCGCCTGGGGATCGAGGTCATACACGGAGACCTTGTTTCCCTTGTCCAACAGCCACAATGCAAGATTGAAAGCAATCGTGCTTTTGCCCGTACCACCCTTCAGGTTTCCAACAACCGTAATCATGGCTCAGCCAGCGGATAACCGCCCGGTGTTTCTGCGGGCGCCTTCCCTGACGGCATACCTTTGGAGGACGGCTCCTGCGGTTCACGGTAGGCCGCCTGCGGATTGATGCGACGATAGCCGGCTGGAACAGAGAACCATGCCGGGTCTGGAGCAACCAAACGGATATTGCGAAAGGCACGCACGGCGCCGTTTGCGTGTTCCTCCCGCACATCGGTTTGCAGTTCCGGATCATGCCAACGCGCCATCTGCATCGTTTTGCCTTTGGAACTGGTCATGGTCATTTGCCAGTGCTCGACGGAGCGTCCCTCGTAATCGATGCGGCCGCGCAGAACGACCGTCGATGTCCCCCCGTCCGGATACTGTTCCCGTGCGGCCAGCTTGTGTTCCGCATCCCACCAGATCTGAAGGGAATCGGTCGAGGCATCCTGACCGGGAAGGGGATTGAGCGTGATCTTCCAGACCTCGACCGCTCGTCCGTCCAGAGTTTCCGTTCCGGTGCGTTCACACCGGGCTACGGCCGGCGGTGGGCAGGGTGTCGCCGGACGTTCTGCCGTTTGGGGAGGCTGGGTCATTTCCACATAGGTCTTGTCGGCGGGAAACACTGTCCGCACGAGGCCCTGCCCGGGCAGGGTCATCTGGACCACGGCCCGTCCATGGCGTTCAAATTCAAACCGTGATCCCTGTTCGCTGATGAAAACCCGCCCCGTTTCAGAACATCCCCATACCGACGATATACTCTGCGCCTTTTCCCATGACCCGCCCCCTTTATTCCTTGGGATGTGAAACGGTTCATCCCAGCGCGCACAGTCCCACTCACACACTGTTGCGAGGGAAATACAAGTCTTCCTCGCACTTCTTCTGTCCGCACCCCCGCCGAGGTGGTACCGACGCTCGGCACCACCTCTGGAGGCGTTTCTCAGTTGCTGCCGCTTGGTGCCGGATTGGCGGGCGCCGGCGCACGGGAACCATACGGGTACCCATAAGGGCCACCTCCATACCCCCCCCCGGGGCCACCCCAGCCTGGGCCACTGCCATAGCCCGGGCCACCATAGCCCGGGCCGCCGCCGCCCCAGCCTGGGCCGCCGCCATAGCCACCCCACGGACCACCGCCATAGGATCCCGGGTAGCCGCCGCCCCAACCTCCTGGCCCATAGCCACCGCCGTAGTACGGGTTGTTATACCCATACCCACCGCCGTTGCCGTTGCCACTGCCGCGGCCGCTGAAGTTCATCGAAAAGTCACCCATCGTGTCACCGGAACCGTTACCGTTACCGTTATTGTTCCACGGTCCACCCCAGCCCCACCACGCTTCGGCCGTATTGACCGACGCCGTACCGAGCGCCGCTGCCATAGCGAGCGCCGATACCAGTGCAAAGCGCTTCATGATCTTCCTCACTCGAAATTCCCTCTCACAAAACCGGCTACCCGGAGGAGGGAGTTTCCCCAGGAACCGTTCAACCGGCGGAAAGGCCCCCCGGTCGTTATCCCTTGAACCGTGATCGTGACCGATCAGGGTTTCCCTCGCGCCCACGGCCCTTGGCTCATCTGCCCTTCGGCACGCCGCCGCAAGACGACTGCCCATAAGCGTATGTCAAGACGGACGCTTATGGGTATGACCAACTGTTGTTCCAGCCGCCCCGACCCGGCAGCGGCGCCACGAACGGCACCGGCCAGGGGGCCTGCCATCTGCTCCCGACGTGTGGGGAAACAGGCAGCCGGCGATCGACAGCATATCCATCACGCTCATATCTTCCCCCACCATCATATCCGTCTGATGGGTAGGGAGACGGCGGTGATTCCCATCGTCCGTTCCCCGATGCGCCCGGCTGCCGGAAGGCGCCGGTCACCGATGGAGGCGGATACTTCCTTGCGCTCGCCACAACTTCAGCGGGCAGCGCCTGTGATTCATGTTCTGTTCCAGCATACACGGGGTCCACCCGTTTCCTGATGGAGGAGTCTGGAGGAAATTCGTAACCGTCAACAGTGTCTCCGTAACGGCGCCGAACGTGGCCAGTGTGGCGCCGCCCTGCCTGTGGGGATCCGCATTCCTTGCGTTCCGACCTTTCCCTCCACGTGTCGTCCCCCCGTGTCCAGAGTCTCCTGTCCTGTTCTTCCGTTCCGGGCACCGCGGGCCGTCCGTGTGGCGCCGGGGTTTCCCGAACGTTGCCGCGCCAATAGGAAACGGTGCGGTCCCACGAGGAGGGACGTTCTTCGTCCCTGACAAAAGCGTTCTGTCTTTCGCGTTCCCAATCGGCACGGTGCCGATCGGCGCGCCTGTCGTCCGCCACGAAGCGACCACTTCCCCGCCAGGGATTGCCGCCTTCCGCGGCCATGGTAGCGCCTCCCCAGCAGGCGGCCAGGACGGATACCAGCAGGACCGCCGACCACGCAACGCCCCTGTGCGCGGCATTCCTCCCTCCCGCGCGCGCCCCGTTTCCAGAAAAGGAGACGCACGAAAAGGCACCATTCCCTCGCACCGTTGGTTTGCTGGTCGATTCACCACCCATGGCCTTCCTGCGACACGCTTTTGTTTTGTCCGATCACCGTCTGCCCATCACAGGCGGAGGAGGCGGCCCCCACGGCCCGCCGTTCCACCCCCCGGGTGGTCTTCTTTCCCAGCCCGCAAAACCTTCTCCCGGCCCGGGTTCCCAAGGACCGTAAGGCCGCATCCACGGCGGTGGCGCATACCCCCTCCGGCAGGGAATGTCCGTCGTCGGATAGAACCATGGCGCCCCGCCCCACGGCTCGGGTGGCGCAACCCGCCGCATCCGCCCCTGCCCCATGACATCGAAACGCGGGATCAGGGTTGACGAGGCGTAACGGCCGGGCGGTGGTGGCGGTATCATGGCCGTCTCACTCCTCGTGTTGTTCTCCGCGGGCCCTTGTGTTGCGGCAGCCGCCGCTTCCGTGGGCGGTGCCGTTTCCGTTGCCGCCGCTTCCCGTGCGCCAAGGGTGGCGGGAAGAATCACAAGTGCCAGAGGGATAAGGAAACGTTTCATGGCGATTTCGCCTCCCATGAGTTCACTTCTGTTTCTTTATGTTGTTTCCACCGATGGCCCTAGTTTAAGCCGGATACCGCGGCGCAGGCGACGAACACCTCTGCCGGGGGGTGTATCGTTTCCCTGTTCCCCCGACGCGGCTGTCTGACCCCTGTCGCCAAGCGTTCCCGTGCCGGAGGGCATCCCCCGTGCCGGTCGGGCGCCTGCGGACGTGGGTTTGCCGAGGGCCTTGGCCGTTACCTTGGCAACCTTGGTCACCTTGACAACTTTTGAAATGACCTTGGGCGCTATTTTCGGCCCTGACATCCCTCTAAGCGCGACTTTAGGCACCCTGGGGGTCATCTTGAGCGCGGGCGGCACGACTTCAGGGGCGGTCTTGGGCGACGTGACGGCCCTTTCCCCGCTCACTTCAGGGGCCTTGGGCAGGGATCCTTCAGATCCCACGGGGAGCGGGGGGGCAGGGACGTCTGGGTTTTCTCTGGCGGTACCGGCGTCTTCCGACGTGCCGCCCCCCTCCCCGCCGTCACGCATCGGAGGAAGGGACCGTTGGGAAGCGTCCACCGGCACATTCGGCGTCTTCGGAGCCGGTGTCTCGGAGGCAGGCACGTCAGCGGTCGCAGGGATTTCCGAAGCGGTCTTGGGTGCTTCCGATGGGACATCGTGTGTCGGTCGAGTCGGTTCCGTCACTCCAACCCTGCCAGCCTCCTCCGGCACCGGAGGTTTAGATGGCGGGGGAACCGGAGGCAGGGGGGCCACAGGCCTTGAGGCCAGCCAGCGCCTGACAAGCATGACCAGCAGCACAACCGGCAGCCGCAGTACGGCGAAGACAAAACCCAGCACACTCCAGGCCCGCATGAATACGGACGGCTGCGCGGTCTCTGCCTCTGCCTCTGTCGTTGCCTTTGTCGTTGCCGCCATGGCGGCGACAGGCTGGCCCAAGCCTCCTCCGGAAGGGACGCCCCCCCCACTGGCATGGGGGATCGGCAGGAAACTCGCCGCGGCGCTGACACACCCCAAGGGGATGATGAGCAGCGTCAAAAGCGTCGAAACAAGACTGCCGAACATCAGGGAAATGGCCATGCCCTGGAAGATTGGATCGGTCAGAATGACAAACGAGCCGCCCATGAGGGCAAACACCGTAATCAGGATGGGTCGGGTCCGTGTACGACACGCCTGGATCACCGCTTCGCGCACCGTTTCGCCCCGGTCCACGGCCTGTTTCGAGAAATCCACCAAAAGAATGGAGTTGCGGACGATGATGCCGGCCAGCGCGATGAACCCGATCATCGAGGTGGCGGTAAATTCGGCATCGAACAGCCAGTGTCCCGGAATAATTCCGACAAGGGTCAAGGGAATGGGGGCCATGATAATGGCGGGCAGGATGAAATTGCCAAACTCCCACACGACCAGCATGTAGATCAGCACCATGGCCGCGGCAAAGGCAATCCCCATGTCCCGGAAGGTTTCATAGGTTACCGTCCATTCCCCCGTCCACTCGAAGGCGGTCTTCGAGTCGTCCGCCGGCGGACCAAGGTAATGGGTTGCAACCGTCACGTCATCGGGCGCCCGGTAGGAGGCCATTTCGTCCTCCACCCCCAGCATGCCATAGATCGGCGCCCCCAGCCGGCCCGTCATATCGCCGGTGACGAATTCAAGCGCCCGCAGATCCTTATGGAAGACAAGAGCATCCTGCCGCGCCGAAACAAAGCGCCCCAATTCGGCCAGAGGAATCATCTGGCCCGTCTGGGAGAGCACCGGAATCTCGCCCAGCCGGGCGAACTGGCTGCGCAGGGCCATCGGCACCTGCAACACGATGTGGCGGGGTTCCAACACGCGACCGACCTTGATGTCCCCAAGGCGCGCGCCGCCCATGGCCATGTCGAGCTGGCGGTTGATGTCCTCGACCGAAACGCCGTGCCGCACCGCCTTTTCCCGGTTGACCTCGAAACGCCAGATCTCGTAGGCCTCCTGCATCAGGTTGTCCACATCGACCACCCCCGGCGTGCGGGCGAAAATGGCGGTCAGCTCGCGGGCGGTCTGTCGACGGACGGCGGCATCCGGCCCGTAAATTTCGGCCACCAGGGTTTGCAGAACGGGTGGTCCCGGCGGCATCTCAACCACCGCGATGCGCGCGCCCAATGCCTGCGCCAGCGGCGTCAGAATCTCACGCGCCGCGCTGGCGATCTGGTGGCTGGAACGTTCCCGCGCCCTTTTGTCCAGAAGCTGGATTTGCACATCCCCATACCAGGGGTCCTGACGCAGGTAATAGTGGCGCACCAGGCCATTGAAATTGAACGGCGAGGCCGTGCCGGCATGGGTTTGGACCGCCATGACCTCGGGAATTTTCAACACTTCTTCCACCAGACGCTGGGTCACGTTGGCGGTGACCGGCAAGGCGGTGCCAGCCGGCATGTTGACCACCACGTTGAACTCCGACTTGTTGTCGAAGGGCAACATCTTGACCGTCACATCCTTGGTGTAGAACAGGAACAGACAGCTCAAGAACAGGCCGATATTGATCAGCAGAAAGGCATAGCCCTTCACCCGGCTCTCCAACAGCGGGATGATCAAGCGCCGAAACAAACGATCCAGCCCCTGGACCTGCCTGTGTTCCCGCGCTTGCGCACTTTTGAGCCGCGCAAGCGATGGTCGGATGCGCATGGCGAGCCAGGGCGTGAAGATGAAGGCCGCGAACAGCGAAAACAGCATCGCTACGGACCCAAGGGCCGGAATGGGCTCCATGTACGGCCCCATCATGCCCGAGACGAATCCCATCGGCAGCAGGGCGGCGATGACGGTAAAGGTGGCGAGAATGGTTGGGTTGCCCACCTCCCGCACGGCATCGACCGAGGTTTCGGTGTCGATCTCCCCTTTTTCCAGCCAGCGGCGATAGATGTTTTCGACCACCACGATGGCATCATCCACCAGAATGCCAATCGAGAAGATCAACGCGAACAGGCTCACCCGGTCGATGGTATACCCCAGGACATAGGCCGAGAACACGGTGATCAGAATCACCACCGGGATCACGATCAGCACCACGACCGCCGCCCGGAACCCCAACAAAGCCCAGATCAGCAGGGTCACGAGGCCGGTTGCGACGAACAGTTTGAAAACCAGTTCGTTAACCTTGTCGTTGGCGGTTGCGCCATAATTGCGGGTGACCGAAACCTGCACGTTGTCCGGCACCAGACGGCCCCGCAGGTAATCCACCTTTTCCAGAAGCGCGTTGGCCACCGTCACACCGTTGCTGCCGGTTTTCTTGGCGATGGCGATGGTCACCGCCGGCGCGCCATGGGGGGCATGGATGTTTTCGGCGGAAGCGGGACCGGTGTAATACATGACCAGATCGTGTGCATCGGCCGGGGTTTCCCGCACCTGGGTGATGTCGCGCACATAGACGGGGGTGCCATTGCGCACCCCCACCACCAGCCGCTCCACATCGACGGCATTGCGCAGGAACGAACCGGTGTAGATCGTGTAGCTGCTGTCCCCCGCCTCCACATGGCCGGTGCCCCGTTCGCTGTTGGCGTTCTTGATCGTTTCGGCAATCTGGTCAAAGCCGATCCCGAAACCTTTCAGCCGTTCAGGGAACACCTCGATCCGCAATTCCTCCGACCGCCCGCCGATGATGGAACTTTGGCTGGTGTTGGGAACCTCCTTCAGGCGTTGCATCACATCAAGGGCGAGCAGGCGCAACTGGGCATCGGTGATGTCGTGGGACCAAAGGGTCAACGTCACCACCGGCACATCGTCCACCCCTTTCGGCTTGACCATGGGGCCGACCACCCCCGGGGGAATCTTGTCCTTGTTCGACTCGAGCTTGTCGTAAAGCTTGACGAGCGATGCCTCCATGCTTTCGCCCACGTCGAACTCGACCGTCGCCATGCCCTGCCCGCGCTGGGAGACCGAGTAGACGTGTTTGACGCCGGAGATCTCGCTCAGCAGCCGTTCCAGCGGATCGATGGCAAGGCTTGCCACCTGGTCCGCCGACGCGCCGGGATAGCGGATGAACACATCCACCATCGGCACCGAAATCTGTGGATCTTCCTGCCGCGGCGTGATCAGAAGCCCAAGAATGCCCATGGCGAGGGCCGCCAGCAACAAAAGGGGCGAGAGCGGCGAATGAATGAACGTCCGGGTCATGGCGCCGGCCAGCCCCAGTCCGTGATGGTGACGCGCGGACGTGTCTTCGTTACTGGTGTGAATGGCGTTCTCGGCCATGGACATCGGTCTTTCGAAACAGTGTTGCCCCCACCCGGTGTTTTTCCCGGACACGACGAGCGCCCGCGGGCGCCGGGATGTGCCTACCGGACACCGGACACCAGCCCCGGTGGCGGGTCGATGACCACCTGATCCCCGGGACTGACCCCCGACAATACGCTGACAAAACCGCCCCCCAGTGCGCTTCCCACCCGCACGACCCGCAAGGACGGGAGGCCGTCACGGAGCACGAAGACGTTCGGCAGGCTTCCCCGCCACACGACCGCCTGTTCCGGCAGAACGGGAATTTCCCGCGCCGGCTCGGTCGTATCGGGAATCTGAACCTCCGCATACATGCCAGGGCCACCCGGCACGCCTTTCGGCAGGTCGAATTTTACCGTCACGGTGTGGCGGGTGCGATCGGCCATCGGATAGATCTGGGCCACCCGCGCCTTGATCTCGATCCCACCCGCGTCCAGACGGGCGGGCAACAGCATTCCTTTTTCCAGACCCGTCACCAGCCGCACCGGCACATCGGCCTGGATGCGCAGGTAGGTGGTATGGGCGAACTGCAACAGCGGCTGCCCCGGTTGTACCGTATCGCCGACCTCGACGATTTTCTTGACGATCATGCCGTCGAACGGGGCGACGAGTTGGGCATCGCGCAATTTGGCATCGAGCTGTTCGAGTTGGGCCGTGGCCTGCATCAGCGCCCCTTGCGCCTGTTGCACGCCCGCCCCTTGAGCATACCAGTCGGCATAGCGCTCAAGCCCGGTGTCGCTGCGCCCTATCATGTTGGAAAACCCGCGGGTAAAAAACTGATCAAACATGTTCGGCATGCCCATCCCTGGCATGGCATTGGGCGTATTGCTGCGTGGCGACCACATTTCCCGCGAATATTGCACCTGGGCGTTGCGCAGCGAGGCTTCCGCATTGGTAATCTGGGCAAGGGCGGACCGGCGTTGCGCCTGGATTTGCGCATCGTCGATTCGGATCAGCGGGGCGCCGGAGGTGAAACTGTCGCCCTCCGCCCCTGCGATGAAAGTCACCTGGCCCGGGATCTGAGCGGAAAGGTTAACTTCCTTATACGGAACAACCGTTCCGCCCACGGTGGATGTATGGCCGACCTCTGTCGTCGTAACGGTGGCCGTTCGATATTCGGCCGCCATTGTCGGTCCACCGATGCCGCCGGCCATCATCATCACGGCTACGGCCACGATCCTGGGTATTTCTGGCATGATCAAACGCGCCCCATGACCTCGAAACTTTTGATGAACGGACCAGCCATGCGCGGATCTTTGATCACTGCACCGTAGTCGCCAATTTTAAAGCGCAACTTGCGCGACGTATAGGCCATGCCAAGCCCCATGAGACCGGGCGGTTTCTTGCCCCATTTCGTCCAATCTTCCCGGCTGGCCCGCAAATCCCAATTCACGGTTTGACCTTCGTAGGCCACCCCTTCCTTGGCGTGACCATTCTCGATCACCAGGATACCGCGCGGTTTTTCCTCATCGAGGAAGCCGTAGGCGATGCTGGTGTTGAAACCAATTTTCGCCAGTTCCGCCCCCAGCGCCGGTTCGGCGTTCCAGGCGCTCGCAAATTTGCTCATCCAATCGCTTGAAAATAGTTCTGCCATGGAATTTCCCCCACGCATGGGCTTTCTGTTTGCCTGCCTGTGCCGCCGGATCGGGCTGGTAGCGTGAAACTTTGGTTAAGCAAAATAGATGCCACCTTTTCCCACTAGAGGTGTTGCTCGGTCCGGGTCGTCTTTCCGGCTGTTGCCGGCGCCGGAAGGTTCAGGCGCTCAAGATCTGAGAAGAGTTACCTTACCGCGTCGCTCCCGGGGTTGCAAGGTGTTGCATGAAAATCATAATCGGCGCAAGATTCTTTGCGCGCAACAAAACGCAATAGCGTGCATCATCGTGGGCGTGACGACAAGGCCGCACAGAGGGGAGGTCAGGAGGAGGCAATGGTTGCTCTTGACGACGTCCTGCCACTACTGGAAGCGATCGTTTCCTATATTGACGACGGTGTCTTGATCGCCACGCCCGATGGTGCATTGCTTTATCAAAATCCCGCCGCCGGACGGCTGTTGGGGTGCGTTCCCAATGAACCAATCCGCATGTTGCGGGAAGCCTGTGCGTTCGACCTCGACCAGGCGATTCGACAGGTCTGTGACCGCGAAGGCGATGGTCCGGTACAGTTCGAACGACGCTTTAAAATAAGCGGAAGGATTCGTGTTCTTGAATTCAACTGCTCGCAGGTCACGGCGCACCATTCCGGCATCTTGAGATTGATCATCATCCGTGACCGCACCGATAAGCGACACATGGAAGCCATGCTTTCTCGCGCCCAGAAGGAAGTGATCAGTTCAGACTCGCAAATGCTGGGAATCCTCCGTCGAATCCAGCAGATCGCTCCCACCAACGCCTCGGTCCTCCTTCAGGGAGAATCGGGAACGGGCAAAACCCAGCTGGCCCGCATGAGTCACCGGCTCAGTACCCGCGCGGAGGGACCGTTCGTCGAAATCAACTGCGCCGCCATCCCGGAAAGCCTGATCGAATCGGAGTTGTTTGGTCACGTCAAGGGCGCTTATACCGGCGCTTATCAGAACCGGCCGGGCCGTTTTCAGACCGCGCACCGCGGCACCCTGTTCCTCGATGAAATCAGCGAAATCCCCTTGCACATTCAGCCCAAGCTTTTGCGGGCGCTTCAGGATCAGACGTTCGAGATGGTGGGGTCCGACAAAACCGTCACGGTGGATGTGCGGGTCATCAGCGCCTCGAATCGTACTCTTCTGGAAATGGTCGAGCGGGAGGCATTCCGTGCCGATTTGTATTATAGGCTCGCCGTTATCCCGGTCAGAATCCCGCCATTGCGCGATCGGCGGGGATATTCCACTGTTGATGCTGCATTTCTGCAAACAACTGATCGAAGAAGGATATTCGGAAGACATTGATTGCGCCCCGGAAACAGTGCAGATGATGATGAGCTATCCCCGGCCGGGCAACGTGCGCGAGTTGAAGAACGCGGTCGAGCATGGCATTATTTGCGCCGTCGATGACACGGTCATGCCGGAAAGCCTGCCGCAGGCGATTCAGGAATACGCCCGTTTGCAACGTCCATCCCGTGGCGGGGAAACACAGGCAGCGTTTGCCATTTCATCCGCCGAGATGTCTTCCGTTGCATCCGCTCCCTTCGACCGCGCACCGTTGCATGAAATTGCCGAAGCGCTTCATCAGGCACAGGGCAACAAGGCCAAGGCCGCCCGGTTGCTTGGCATCGACCGGACCACTTTGTGGCGCCGCATGCGGCGATTCGGGCTGTGACCCGGAGGAGCGCACGGAGGCGCTCACGTCTCGACGATTCTCAGTCAACACATTCAACACAGTCAACACGGTCACCCCATCGCGTCATGGGCGGGAAACGCTCGCGTCCTGTGTGGGCCTGACCCGCCCATGACGGGAATGCGCGCTCCTGCCCGGAGCACCCTGGTGCTTTGGTTGCATTGGGAATGCTTCAGGCTATCTTTGAAACTTCATCGTGAATGCCCTGCAAAAAGGAAAACGGCACCGATGCCAGACGATCCCAAGGTGCACGGTGCCCTGCGGGCGGCAGTCAAGCAGCTCGATGCTATCGTCAAGGAGCAGGAGCGGGCAGTGCAGCGTATTCTTGGCCTGGTTGAGCTTTGTCATGCCGCGTGTCGCCGATGAGCGGACGCTTCTGAAACTCGAAGCCATCCTGGAAGCCTGTGCGTTCCAGGATCTGACGGGACAACGGCTTCGGAAGGTGGCACGCCTGCTCAAGTTTCTCGCCGATACTGGCGAGTTGTCCACCCCGAACGCTTCGAGCCTCGTGACCCAGGATACGCTGCCGGGGCCAACCCAGAAGGGACTCACCCAAGAAGAAGTCGATCGGCTGCTGAACAGCGGGCGGTGACGGCGTTTTCCCTTTTTTTCAGGCTACCGACCAGAGCAGAACCGGTTGTGGTGTTTCTTGCGAAACCAGCGGCAGGCGGAGCTGGAACAGAGTGCCGTGGCCCGGCAGGGAGAAAATCTCCAGCGCGTGCCCCAACCGTTGCGCCAGATCGCAACTGATGACAAGACCGAGTTCCATGTCCTGCGGCAGGGTGCAAGGGCTGTCGGATTCCAGGGTTTCCCGCGGGGGCCGCGGCTGGATACCGGGGCCACTATCCCAAATCTGCAACAAGGCCGTGCCTTTCCGGCGCCGACACCCCACCACAATGCCTCCCCGCTGTGTATACCGCAGGGAAGTGCCAACGAGAGTGCGCAGGATGTGTCCCAGGACGATCCCGTCGCTGCGCACCGTCAGACATGACGGCACGATGGAGAGCCGCAAACCAAGACTCGTCGCCGGCGCGGCAAATGCCTCGTGAATGTGGTTCAGCAGGGGCCGCAGTGGTACATCGGCAATGGCGGGAACAACCATGCCGCTCTCGATCCGGGAAAGATCGAACAGACCATTCACCAGATCTTCCAGAATCCTGCTGGATGTGTTGATATGATTGACGTCCGGCCGCATAGTGTAGGTTGTGCTTGTTTGCCGTTGCAGGCTGACCGCGAACAACTGCAGGGCTTGGATCGGCTGGCGGAGATCATGGCCGGCGAGGGCGATCAATTGTCTCTTTTCATCATTCGCGCGCTCGGCCGCTTCCTTGGCCGTGCGCAATTGCTGCAGCACGGCGTCACGGTTGCCTCCATCGTGCAGGGTGGTGCATAACAACCTGGATGACTGAATCGGTGCCTGCAACAGGTCAAAGCGCCCGAACAAGCGAATCCGGCGTTTCCACCCGTCGATGGCGGCCACATCGCCTTCCCACGGCTGCCCCCCCCTGACCCCGGGGAGGACGGTTTGTCGAAGAAAGGCGCTGGTTTCCGGCACGAACAGCTTTTTCAGGCATTCTTCTCCGGAAGGACCCCACCGGGTGCCGAAGAGATGGGCATGCATGGCATTAGCATAGCATAACGTGCCACGCAAGCTCCATACGGCGACGGCGACATCCCTCTCCATTCCCATCCCCCAGATACTTTCAATACTCTCTGTCCATGCGCTTCATATGCCATCTGTCTCGGAGATGGTCGTGGATAACGGGCGGGATAACTCCCATTTCTATCTCTTTTTGGGAGATATATGCCCTACTGACATTGTTCCTAAGGAGAACATTCCAATATAACGACGTGACGTTGTCATTATACGATGCTCTGGGAACCGCAGAAAACGTCAATATGGTTCTGACACGACCGTGGATAAAAGTTTCAACTTCAAGGAACGATGATTGCGCGCCAATGATGCACTGAGGCGTCCGTGAACGGACCAGTGTTTCTCATGTGTGCCGGGGCACCCCTGGACGAACGATACGGCGATTCTGGAACGATCGACTCGGAGGGTATTCTATTGGACTCCTTCGGGGGGACAACGGCGTTCACTCCCGTCATGCGCGGGTTTGACACGATATAGTGACTGAGAGTCGTCGAGACGTGAGCGCCCATGGAATTCGGGGAGGCGGAGAAAATCGTGGTGCGATTCCTTTCGTCTTGTGGTCTTTTTGTTCTGTGGCTTTGGCGCCGTGTTTGCGCTAAACCACGGTCCAATCCGCGCCCCTTGCAAAGAGGCACTCTGGCACCATGCCCAAACGCACTGATATTCGTTCCATCCTGATCCTTGGCGCCGGTCCGATCGTGATCGGCCAAGCCTGCGAATTTGACTACTCGGGCACCCAGGCCTGCAAGGCCCTGCGGGAAGAAGGCTATCGTGTGATTCTGGTGAACTCCAACCCGGCCACCATCATGACTGATCCGGACATGGCCGATGTGACCTACATCGAACCCATCACGTCGGACATCGTGGCCCGCATCATCGCGCGGGAGCGTCCCGATGCCGTGTTGCCGACCATGGGCGGACAGACGGCCCTCAACACCGCCATGACGCTCGCCGATGAGGGCATATTAGAACACTTTGGCGTGCAGATGATCGGCGCCCGCCGCGAGGTCATCGCCAAGGCCGAAAACCGCCGGCTGTTCCGCGATGCGATGGACCGTATCGGTCTGCACTCCCCGAAAAGCCGTCTCGTGCAGTCCCTTGAGGAGGCGCGTGCCATTTTGAGCGAAATCGGCGTTCCCGCCATTATCCGGCCATCGTTCACCCTGGCCGGAACGGGCGGCGGGATCGCTTACAATACCGCTGAGTTCGAGCGGATCGTGGCCGGCGGTCTTGCCGCCTCGCCGGTCCACGAGGTGCTGGTGGAAGAATCCGTCCTTGGTTGGAAGGAATACGAAATGGAGGTCGTGCGCGACAGCCACGACAACTGCATCATCGTCTGTTCCATCGAAAACGTCGATCCCATGGGCATTCACACCGGCGATTCGATTACCGTTGCCCCGGCGCTGACTCTGACCGACAAGGAATACCAGATCCTGCGCAACGCCTCGATCGCCTGTCTGCGGGAGATCGGGGTCGATACTGGGGGGTCCAACGTTCAGTTCGCCATCGATCCGAAAACCGGACGCATGGTGATCATCGAGATGAATCCCCGGGTGTCACGGTCCTCCGCCCTGGCGTCCAAGGCCACCGGTTTTCCCATCGCCAAGGTGGCGGCCAAGCTTGCGGTGGGCTATACGCTCGATGAATTGATGAACGACATCACCGGCGTCACGCCGGCGTCGTTCGAACCGACCATCGATTACGTGGTCACCAAGGTGCCGCGCTTCACCTTCGAGAAGTTTCCGGATACCGAACCTTTGTTGACCACATCGATGAAGTCGGTGGGCGAGGTGATGGCGATTGGCCGCACCTTTCCGGAAAGCCTGCAAAAAGCCTTGCGCAGCCTGGAAACCGGTCTGACCGGCCTGAACGAGGTGCATATTCCCGGCGTCTCCTCCGCCGATCAGAAGGATGCCATCATCGCCGCCCTGTCCCAGCCGCGCCCCGATCGGCTTTTGGTCATCGCCGAGGCGTTTCGCCACGGCCTGGACATGGATGAAATCCACGCGCGCTGTTCCTATGACCCGTGGTTCCTGGAACAGATCCGGTTGATCGTCACCGCGGAGGCCGAGGTGCGGGCGAGGGGGCTTCCCATCGACGCGCCAGGCCTGCGGCGCCTGAAGGCCATGGGATTTTCGGATCAGCGCCTCGCGGAATTGTCGGGCAAGACATACATCGAAACCGTGTTCCGGCGCGAGGTGCTGGATGTGCATCCGGTGTACAAGCGTATCGACACGTGTGGGGCGGAATTTCCCTCCCGCACACCTTATATGTATTCCTGCTATGAAGGGGAGGGCGTCTTTCCCCCGGAATGTGAAGCCGATCCCAGTGACCGCAAGAAGGTGGTGATTCTGGGGGGGGGGCCGAATCGGATCGGTCAGGGGATCGAGTTCGATTATTGCTGTTGTCACGCCGCCTTTGCGTTGCGGGAGGCCGGATGGGAAACCATCATGGTCAACTGCAATCCGGAAACCGTTTCCACCGACTATGATACCTCTGACCGATTGTATTTCGAACCGCTGACGGCCGAGGATGTCATCGCCCTGATACGACGTGAACAGTGTCGGGGGCAGCTTGTGGGGGTGATCGTCCAGTTGGGCGGGCAGACGCCGCTTAAATTGGCGCAGGCCCTGGAAAAGGCGGGGATTCCCATTCTGGGAACCTCTCCCGATGCCATTGATCTTGCGGAAGATCGTGAACGGTTCCAGGTGTTCTTGCAAAAATTTGGTCTGCGCCAACCCCAAGGGGGCACCGCCCGTTCCGTCGACGAGGCGCGGGCGGTAGCGGCGCGCATCGGCTATCCGGTGGTCTTGAGGCCCTCCTATGTGTTGGGGGGGCGGGCCATGCGCATCGTTTATGGAGAAGAAGCCCTGAACCGCTACATGGCCCACGCCATGAAGGCCTCTGGCGAGGATCCGGTGCTGATCGACCGTTACCTTGAAAACGCGATCGAGGTGGACGTGGATGCCCTGGCCGATGGCCGGGATGTGCATGTGGCCGGCATCATGCAGCACATCGAGGAAGCCGGCATCCATTCCGGCGACTCGGCATGCGTTCTGCCGCCCCACACGCTCTCCCCCGCCATGATCGAGGACATCAAGCGCGAGACCCGGCTTCTGGCGCGGGAGCTGCGGGTCGTCGGGCTGATGAACGTGCAATTCGCCATCAAGGATGATATCCTGTATGTGCTGGAGGTCAACCCGCGGGCGAGCCGGACGGTGCCGTTCGTGGCCAAGGCAACGGGCGTGCCGGTTGCGAAAATCGCCGCCCGGGTGATGGTGGGAGAACCGTTGTCGGCCTTTGGTCTGGTCGAAAAACCGCCCCGCCACGTGGCGGTGAAGGAGGCCGTTTTTCCTTTTGCCCGTTTTCCCGATGTGGATACCATTCTGGGTCCTGAGATGAAATCCACCGGCGAGGTCATGGGTATCGACCGTGATTTTCCCCGTGCGTTCGCCAAAAGCCAGCTTGGCGCCGGTACCCGGCTTCCCACCAGCGGGACGGTGTTCGTGTCGGTCAAGGATCGCGACAAACCCGAACTGGCCGAACTGGCCCGGCGGTTGGCCTGCCTTGGATTCAAGCTGGCGGGCACCCGCGGGACCGCCCGGTATTTGCAGGAACGGGGGTTGGATGTTACGGTGCTGAACAAAGTGCAGGAAGGTCGGCCCCATTGCGTGGACGCCATGCTTTCCGGCGAGGTGCAGCTTGTCATCAATACGACCGAAGGCGATCGGTCCCTGACGGACAGCTTTTCGATTCGGCGAACGGCATACAACAATAACGGGAGCGCGCGCCGCCATTCAAGGAATTGAAGCCCTGAAGGGTGGGACACTTGATGTCGCACCTTTGCAATTGTATTGTAGGTCTTTCTCCTGATTAGGTTTTCGATCAAGGCTTCCAGACTGGCAAAAGTCCTGGAGGTCCGTCAAGATACAGGGGTGTTGCCGATGGAAAAAATCCCGATGACTCCGGCGGGGCTTGCTGCTTTGGAGGAAGAACTCAAGCGGCTCAAGACCGTCGATCGACCTGACGTCATCCGTGCCATCGCGGAAGCGCGGGAACACGGTGATCTATCAGAGAATGCCGAATATCATGCCGCCCGAGAACGGCAAAGTTTCATCGAAGGCCGAATCTCGGAACTGGAAGACATCGTCAGCCGGGCGGAAGTGATCGACATCACCAAGATGTCGGGCCACCAGATCCGATTCGGCGCGGGGGCGCATCTCGGTGCATTCCCCGCTGGGCAAGGCCCTGATCGGCAAGCTTTTGGGCGATACCGTCGAGGTGGCCGCCCCCAAAGGGGGTAAGGCGTATGAAATCGTTGATGTCAAGTACCTGTTGTGAAACAAAACGGGGGAAGCGCGGCTTCCCCCGCCTCTTCCTGATTCCATGAAGGCATCGTTGACAGGGGAGGCAAACAGGCTATGATCATCGCCAGGACGAATGGTGGGGGATAGTTTAACGGTAGAATTGCCGGCTCTGAACCGGTCAGTCCTGGTTCGAATCCAGGTCCCCCAGCCAGCCCGCGGCCCGAAAAAGCGTGGGAGACGAAGCAGGCAGTCAACATCTTCGCGGGAGAAAAATGTTTCCGAGACGGCGTTCGCTTTGCAAAAGAAGCACGAAGGGGGGGCAACGATCCGCGAGGGGGCTTGTCATGGGCTTGCTGTGTGGCATCCTGCTGCTGGGGGTGCCACGGAGCGGCACGGCGGGTGTCGTCAAAGGGAGTGGCAGCGGTCTGCCGTTGCCGCGGTTCGTATCCTTGCGATCGGACGAAGTGAAGCTACGCACCGGTCCGGGCGTGCAATACCCGATCGAATGGATCTACACCCGTCGCAGTTATCCCGTGGAAGTCATTGCTGAATTCGATACGTGGCGCCGGATCCGTGATTGGGAAGGCGGGGAAGGGTGGGTCCATCAAAGCATGCTGATCGGACGGCGCACGTTTGCCAACCTCAGTCAGATTCGCGACTTGCGCACGTCCCCGGGCGAAGAGGCTTCGGTGATCGCCAGAGTGGAGCCGGGGTTGGTGGGGGATCTCCTGCAATGTCCAACCAACACCCCCCAGTATTGCCGGGTTGAAGTGCAAAATTATGTCGGCTGGCTCAAGCGGGGTGATTTCTGGGGCGTCCAGCGGGACGAATTCATTCCCTAGATGTAACGTCTCAATGGGTTGTTCACACGGTTGTTCTGAGGTATGTAAGTTTTGCCGGGCACAGACGATCAAGTAGAAGCGGCTTCCAGCCGCTTTCCTTCGCTGCCTTCAGTCTGCGTCTATGTGCAACCTGATCGGAAAGCGATCCATGCTCTCTCTAGTTCCCTTAATGGGAGACAAGAGGATTATATTATTGATTATTTGTTGAAACGAAAGAAATCAACCCGTTCCCAATAGCCAGGATGAGCACTTTTGCCCGCAACATTCCGTACGGGGCATGGCTGGGTGCGATCGGCGGCGGCGACGACAAATCCGAAGATGTCCTCGACAGAGGCCAGCATGAGAGTGACCTCTTCAACTTTTGTTTCCTGTCCGTCGGTGGCGATGACGGAACGTGCCCGGTCGATGATTCTGTCGAACAGCGTTCGTGCCGCATCAAGATGGCCGGCCTGAAGCAGAACAAGAACGGTCCCGATCTGATGGTCCAGGTATTCGCGCAAGGTCATGTGATTTTGTAATTCGTCGGCCCGGCTTTGAAAAAATCGGGAATAGGCTTCAAGCGTCTGCGTATAAAAAGCGGCGAAATCCTGACAGGCCGGGCGGTAGTATCCCTCCCGCCAGCGCAGCACGGTCGGGATCAAAGGACCACATTGACCACACCCGAAGAAAAAATTGCCCCATCGGAGGCGATCACTTCGGCGATGCCGTCATGATCCAGGTCCTCGACCATGACGGAACGCATGGTTTGATCGGGTGTCACGTC
>WOUV01000027.1 GCA_009773045.1 Rhodospirillaceae bacterium
GGTTCACGCGCGGCATCCAACGCATCGTCAAAATCATCCAGGCGTGCCTGCCGCTCCCCCGCCTCTGGAAGGCCATTCTAAACTGATGGATGGCCAGGTAGGGATGAGCAAAAAAATGCTGAACAGCGCAAATTTTTTGCATCCATTTCATCCGGAATGGATCGAACCGATTGCCCCGGTGGGGAGAAACAGCCGTTGAAATAAAACAGATTGAAACACGCTGGCATTCACATCCTTCCACGTGATGAGGGAGGGTTGGAACAGTTGAGTGAAGATGATATTCGAGTCTAGAAAAGAGTTACAGGATTTGTGCATCAACAGAGGGAATGCCATACATCTTGAAGCGCCTCCATCCTCCGACCCTTCCCCATCAAGGGGAAGGGTTTTTGGCAGTGCCCTTTGTCCGTTCTTTTTTCTCACAGGCTTTTGTAAAGGGCTAACGTCTGTTCGGCGACACTGCGCCAGGAATAATTGTCCTCCACCCGTTTGCGTCCGGCGGTGGCCATGGCGGACCGCACGGCAGGATCGCGCGCCACCCGGTTGATTCCCGCGGCAAGACCTTCGGCAAAGCCCGCTGCGTCGGTGGGATCAAACGGCGGGGCAGAGGACAGTTTCGGGTCCACCAGCACGCCCGTCACCCCATCCACCACCACCTCGGCGATGCCACCAACCTTACTGCCAACCACCGGCGTGCCGCAGGCCATGGCCTCGAGGTTAATAATGCCGAACGGTTCGTAAATGGAAGGACAGCAAAAGACCGCCGCCTGGGAATAAAGGGCGATGGTCGTCTGGCGGCTGACCATTTCAGGAATCCACACCACCCCCGGCCGCCGGCTTTGAAGATCGGCGACCATGGCCTCGAGTTCCTTCTGCAAGGCGGGCGTGTCGGATTCGCCGGCGCACAACACCACCTGGAGGGAAGGGTCCAGCCGGGGAATGGCCTGCAACAGGTAATACAATCCTTTTTGCCGTGTCATGCGCCCCACGAACAGAACGTAAGGTCTGGTGGGATCGATGCCGTATTTTTGCAAAACCGCCCGGTCCGGCGTTGACGTGTATTCATCGGTATCGATGCCGTTCGGAATCACCTGCACTTTTTTCTCGTCTATGGAGAACAGTCGCAAAATGTCTTCGCGGGTGCTTTTTGAAACGGCAACAACGGCATCGGCCATTTCGAGGGCCGTTTTTTCAACCCAGCGTGACAGGTCATACCCGCGCCCGATCTGTTCCCGCTTCCAGGGCCGCAGAGGCTCCAGCGAATGGACCGTGATCACCAGTGGCAGGCCATAAAGGATTTTGGCGAGAATCCCACCGAAATGGGCATACCAGGTGTGGCAATGCACCACATCTGCCGCGACTCCCTCGCCGTTGAAGCGCAAACACGTCTCGAACGCCCGCAAGGGGGAGAGCAATTCCTTTGGGCATCCCTGGAACTGTGCGCCATCCACCTTGGTGCCACGGACCGTAAGAGTGTCCTGACTGAATGCCTGATCATGAAAGCTGCGTACCTCAACCGGCGTCAGGCGGGCCAATTCGCGAGAGAGATATTCCACATGCACACCCGCCCCGCCGTAAATGTGTGGAGGATATTCGTTCGTCAACAACAATACGCGCATCGTCCCATTTTCCCTGGCCAATCGTTGAAGTCAGCGGTTGATATCGGATTTCTGGCGTGGGTTCGTCAAGAGCGAAAGGCCAAACAGGCTCAAGGCCACGACAACGACGGTGGGGCCTGATGGCGTGTCTGTGGCCAGCGAAAGGCCCAAACCTCCGGCGACAGCCACGGTACCGATTGCGGCGGCGAAACCGGCCATGCTTTCCGGCGTGCGGGCAAAGCGGCGGGCAACGGCGGGCGGCACCACCAACAGGGCGGTGACCAGCAGCATGCCCACGACCTTCATGGCGATGGCGATGTAAAAGGCGAGCAGGAACACGTAAACGGCCTGGACGAACACGACCGGCTGGCCTTCCACCTGCGCCAGTTCCTCATGTACCGTGGCCGCCAGCAGGGGGCGCCACACGCCCGCCAGGATGGCGAGCGTCACAACGCCTCCCCCATAAATCCATATCAGATCAAGGGAGGAGACAGCAAGAATATCGCCAAACAAGTAGCCTATCAGATCGAATCGCACCCTGTCCAGGAACGATAACACCACCATGCCGGCGGCCAGCGTGCCATGGGCAAGGAGGCCAAGACGGGTATCATCCGCCAGGTGCCGCTGGCGTTGGAGCATAAGAAGCACTCCGGCAAGGCCCAGGCACACTCCCACCACGCCAAGGGTGACATCGAGATCCATCAACAGGGCCAGGGCAACACCAAGCAAGGCCGAGTGGGCAACGGCGTCGCCAAAATAAGCCATCCGGCGCCAAACGACAAACACCCCCAGCGGCCCCGCCGCAAGCGCGATGCCCGATCCGGCCAGAAGGGCGCGCAACAGAAAATCATCCACGGCGTGCCCCTTCCCCCTTTTGAATCCCCTACGGCCCTTATGGCTTCCAGCGTTCGGGGGCGGCCGTTTTTCCCGGCACGGCGGCGATCGTGGCCGGAATCAGGGAAGCAATGATGCGGCTTTGTTCTTCAAGTCGGCCTTCGACTCGAATCAGACGTTTTTCCAGCGCCGCGACCTCGGCTTTCAGCGCAGAGACCTCGGCTTTCAGTTCCGCCATGCCGGTTTTCAATTCCGTCATGCCGGCGTCCAGCCGGTCTATCCGGGTATTCATCCGGGTCATGAACAGGGTGATCAGTTCCATGATGTCCTGTTTATCGGACTTTTCCATACTATTCTCATTCTGTTCTTGTGGTTCGCATAACATTTCCGCCGCGGGAGGAGACGGCGTACACCCCAGATCGACCATGCACTGCTTGATGGCCGCTATGATTTCCTGTGCGTCGGCGTGATCCACGGGCCTGTCTCCTTGGCCTGAATGTCCTTCGGCATGCTGCTGCGGCAGCCGTTCACTCAAGACGAACATTTATTAGTATAACGCACCCAATCCTGGAGGACAAGGCAGGAAAACAAAACGGGGAGAAAGGGCAAAAATCCTCTTGTTCTCCCCCGTTCTCCTTTGTTTTGTGCCATACTTCGTCATGGGCGTCGGTCGGTCCTGATCAAGGCTGAGAGTGCCGCTGTTCTGGTCAAAGGAAACGGGTCATGAGTCCGTCTGTCACCGCTCTCCCTGCGCATTCTGTCGTCTCTGGCACTCTGTGGGGGGTGGGGGTGGGACCGGGGGACCCGGAACTGTTGACGTTGAAGGCCGTGCGGGTGCTGCGCGCCGCTCCGGTGATCGCCTATTTGGCGCCGCTGGAAGGAAAAGGCCTGGCCCGCCGGATCGCCGCCGCGGTGCTGGAGGATGGTATCGCGCGCACCGAAATTGCCTTGCGGATGCGATTTACCGTCGATCGCCATTCGGCGCAGGCCGCCTATGATCACGGGGCCGCCGCCATCGCCGGGCATCTGGTGGCGGGCCGTGACGTGGCCGTGCTGTGCGAAGGCGATCCGCTGTTTTTCGGCTCTTTTGCCTATATCATGGCGCGGCTGGAGGCGCGTTTTCCGGTGGAGGTGATTCCGGGGGTCGGTTCGCTCGCCGCCTGTTCAGCCGCGTTGCGGCAGGCGTTCGCGTTGCTCGATGACCGGGCGGCGGTGATTCCGGCCTCCCGCACCGCGGACGAGATCACCGCGACCCTGGCCGTGGTCGATGCGGCGGCCATCATCAAGGTCGGGCGACACCTTGCCAAGGTGGCCGGCGTGCTGGAGCGTCTGGGGCTTCTGGAAAGGGCGTGGCATGTCGAGCGGGCCAGCCAGCCAGAGGCGCGGGTGCGTCCCTTGACCGCCGTCATGGCGGAAACAAGAGAAGCCGCGGCATATTTTTCAATGGTGCTGGTGTACAAGGGGGAGAAAACGTGCGATGTCGTCAAGGAGGATCCGTCCAACAGTGGTGGTGGTGCTTGGCCCGTCGGGCGTGAAGACGGCGCAGCGCATTGTTCAGGCCCTGCCCGGGGCGCGTCTGCACGGGTTCAAGGGGCGGGTGCCGGGGGGCGATGAAACCTTCACCGATACCGTTTCCCATCTGCGCCGGCTGTTTGCGGAGGGTCACGTTCTCATCGGCGTGTGCGCCAGCGGCATCCTGATCCGGGCGCTCGGCCCGGTTCTGGCCGACAAGGAAGACGAACCGCCGGTGCTGGCGGTGGCCGTCGATGGCAGTGCCGTGGTGCCCTTGGTCGGCGGCCATCACGGCGCGAACGACATGGCCCGTACCCTGGCCCGTCTGTTCGACGTGTCTCCGGCCATCACCACGGCGGGCGATCTGCGCTGGGGGCTTGCCCTGGATGAGCCGCCGGCGGGTTGGCGCGTGGCCAATCCAGTGGCCGCTAAAACGATCATGGCTGCCCTGGTGGAGGACAAACCGGTCGCTTTACGGGTGGAGGCCGGTGACGTGGGCTGGATCACCACCCGCGGCGCCCCGTTCGTCACGACGCCTGCGGTGCTGACGGTGCGGGTCACCGATCGGGCGGCGGCCATCAGCGATCAGACCCTGGTCTTGCATCCGCCCACGCTGGCCCTGGGCGTTGGCTGCGAGCGCGGCGTGCCGCCCTCGGCCCTGGCAAGCCATGTGTTCCTGACGCTGGCCCGTCAGGGACTGTCACCGCAGTCGGTGGCGGTGGTGGCCTCGCTGGATGTGAAGGCCGACGAGCCGGCGGTGTTGGCTTTGGCTGACACGCTGGCCGTGCCGGCCCGGTTCTTTTCCGCCGTCGAACTGGAGGCTTTGACTCCCCGTCTTTCACACCCCTCGGCAACGGTTTTCCAGGCGGTCAGCTGCCATGGCGTGGCCGAAGCCGCGGCCCTGGCCGCCGCTGGCCGTGATGCCGTGCTGGCGGTGGAAAAACAGCGGGGGGATCGGGTGACCTGTGCCGTCGCCCGGGCATCTGGTGCCATCGATCCCTTGCAGGTCGGGCGGGCGCAGGGGCGGCTCCACGTGGTGGGGATAGGCCCCGGGGCGGCTGCCTGGCGCACCCCCGCCGCTTCTGCCGCCATTGCCGAGTCACGGCATGTGGTTGGCTATGGCCTTTATCTCGATCTGCTCGGATGCGCCGCCCACGGCAAGGTGCGCCACGACAGCCCCCTGGGGGCAGAAACGGACCGGGTGCACACGGCCCTTGACCTTGCGGCTTCGGGGGAAACGGTTGCGCTGGTGTGCTCGGGGGATGCGGGCTTTTATGCCCTGGCAAGCCTGGTGTTCGAGCAAATGGCCCGCGTGGACCGTGCCGACTGGAACCGGGTCGCGGTGGAGGTGACGCCGGGGGTGTCGGCCATGCAGGCGGCGGCGGCGCGGGTGGGAGCGCCGCTCGGGCATGATTTCTGTGTGCTGTCGTTGTCCGATCTTCTGACACCCTGGCCGGTCATTCAGGGCCGGCTGGAAGCGGCGGCAGCGGCGGATTTCGTCGTTGCCCTGTACAATCCGGTCTCGCGGCGCCGCAGGGATCAATTGGTGCGGGCGCGCGATATTCTTTTGGCGCATCGTGCGCCGGACACGCCGGTGGTGCTTGCCCGCAACCTAGGGCGGATAGGAGAGCATCTGAGCTTTATTCGTCTGGAGACATTGACCCCCGATCAGGCCGACATGGTGACCGTGATTCTCATCGGCAACAGCGAAAGCCGGCGGGTCACTCTGGGGCGCCGAGAGTGGGTGTATACGCCGCGCGGGTATGGATAAGGGATCTTCTGTCACGTTTTTTGCTGCCAGGCTCCGTGGTCGGTCTGCTGCCAATAGAACAGCGTGAAGCCAGCTTCGCGACAGCTCCGCCAGCGGTCCCGCGCGGCGGCCACCGCCGCCGGGTCATTGCCATCGAACAGATCAAGACAGCGCTGGTATTCGGCCTTGCGGGTGGAATCCATGCCATCGGTCAGAATCAACACCGCGGCTCCGTTCGGGTTTTCGTCTTCCGTGGTGAGCCACAAGGGTTGATGGGCGGCCTGGCCGTCGGCGGCGCACCCGTGGGGCAGCCAGGAGTCGGGGGCATCGGTCCATAACAGCGCCGTCAGCGCCTCCACCCGGGCCGTGGAGCCGGCCAACAGCACCGCCCGATGCCTGGCCCCCTGGATCTTCTCCACCAGCGGCGGCAACGCCGTTTCCAGCGACCATTTCTGCAAATGATAAAAATCCGCCCGCATCACCTGTCCCCGGAAACGGGGAGCGCGAGGGGCCACTGGCCCCTCGCAAGGGTGTTTTCCGCCCTACTTCTGACTCTCATCCTTTGCCCCCAAAGCGGCCTGGGCAGCCGCCAGGCGGGCGATGGGCACCCGGAACGGCGAGCAGGACACATAGTTCAACCCCACCGTCTGGCAGAACATGATCGAAGCCGGATCGCCCCCGTGCTCGCCACAGATGCCAAGCTTGAGATCGGCACGGGTTTTGCGGCCCCGCTCGGCGGCGATCTTGATCAACTCGCCCACCCCTTCGGTGTCAAGGCTGGCGAACGGATCTTTTTCATAGATATTCTTTGCCCTGTACACCTCAAGGAAGGGGGCAGAGTCATCACGTGACATGCCCAATGTGGTCTGAGTCAGATCATTGGTGCCAAAGCTGAAGAACTCCGCGCTTTCCGCGATGTCGCCGGCTCGCAGGGCGGCCCGCGGCAGCTCGATCATGGTGCCAACCTGATAGGGCAGGGTGACGCCGGTGGCCGTGAACACCTGTTCGGCCATTTTGGCGATGGCGGCCTTCATCAGATCCAGCTCTTTCTTCGTGCTCACGAGCGGGATCATGATTTCGGGCACCACGGGCGCGCCGCCTTTTTGCGTCACCGCGATCGCGCCTTCGAAGATGGCCTGGGCCTGCATTTCGTAGATCTCGGGATAGGTGACGCCAAGCCGGCAGCCACGATGCCCCAGCATGGGGTTGGCCTCATGCAGTTGCGCGTTGCGATCCTTGATCGTGGCGGCGTCAAGGCCGGCGGCCTTGGCCACTTCCGCGATTTCAGCGTCGGTGTGGGGTAGGAACTCGTGCAAGGGAGGGTCCAGCAGGCGCACGGTGACCGGCAATCCTTGCATGATGGTGAACAGGTCGATGAAATCCTGCCGCTGGAACGGCAACAGCTTGGCAAGAGCGGCGCGCCGGCCGGCCTCGTCCTTCGCGAGGATCATCTCCCGCACCGCGATGATGCGCTCGGGATCGAAGAACATGTGTTCGGTTCGGCACAACCCGATGCCTTCGGCCCCGAAGGTGCGGGCCTGTGCCGCGTCGGTCGGGGTTTCGGCATTGGCGCGCACCTTCATGGTGCGCAGTGAATCGGCCCACTCCATCAAGGTGCCGAAATCGCCGGTCAGCTCGGGCTGGATCATGGGCACCGCCCCGAGCATGATCTCACCGGTGGCGCCATCGATGGTGATGACGTCCCCTTCCTTGACCGTCGTGTTCTTGATCGAAAAGGTCCGCGCTTTGTGGTTGACGGCGATATCGCCGGCCCCGGCCACGCACGGCGTGCCCATGCCGCGGGCGACCACGGCAGCGTGGCTGGTCATGCCGCCGCGGGTGGTGAGGATGCCTTCGGCGACGTGCATGCCGCCGATGTCTTCCGGGCTGGTTTCAACCCGCACCAGCAGCACCTTTTTGCCGGCATTGACCCATGTCTCGGCATCGTCGGCGGAAAACACCACCTGTCCCGACGCGGCGCCGGGCGAGGCCGGCAGGCCGCGGGCCAGCACGGTCTTTTTCGCCTTGGGATCGATGGTTGGGTGCAAAAGCTGGTCCAGGGCGGAAGGATCGACGCGCTGGACGGCCTCTTCCTTGCTGATCACCCCGTCCCGGGCCATGTCGATGGCGATTTTCAAGGCCGCCTTGGCGGTGCGCTTGCCGACGCGGGTTTGCAGCATCCACAACCGGCCCCGCTGGATGGTGAATTCCATGTCCTGCATGTCGCGGTAATGGCCTTCCAGCCTGGTGCGGATGTCATAGAGCTGCCGATAGAGGGGCGGCATGATCTCCTCCATCGACGGCAGGTCGGATTTTTGCTTGTTCCGGCCAGCGATGGTGATCTGCTGAGGGGTGCGGATGCCGGCCACCACGTCTTCCCCTTGCGCATTGACCAGATATTCGCCATAGAACGTGTTCTCGCCGGTGGAGGGATCGCGGCTGAAACATACCCCCGTCGCGCTGTCTTCCCCCATGTTGCCAAACACCATGCACTGTACGTTGACGGCGGTGCCCCAGCTTTCCGGGATTTCATTCAGGCGGCGATAAGTGATGGCGCGTTGGTTCATCCAGCTTTCGAACACGGCGCCGATGGCGCCCCAAAGCTGTTCCTGCACATCCTG
The DNA here is from genome assembly GCA_009773045.1 of Rhodospirillaceae bacterium. Taxonomy (GTDB): domain Bacteria; phylum Pseudomonadota; class Alphaproteobacteria; order Rhodospirillales; family Rhodospirillaceae; genus WOUV01. Next base: position 8,313 of record WOUV01000027.1, read on the forward strand.
CGGGAAGGGCTTGCCAAGTTTTTCCGCGACCTTTGCCTTGTAGCGATCAACGATGACCTTCCAGTCCTCCGCCTTAAGGTCGGTGTCGAGTTTATAGCCCTTCCCGTCCTTGAGGTTCTGAAGGATCTCTTCGAAATTGTGGTGACCAATCTCAAGGACCACGTTGGAATACATCTGGATGAACCGGCGGTAGCTGTCCCAGGCGAACCGTTCATCCCGAGAGCGTTTGGCGAGGCCGCGCACGGTGCTATCGTTCAGGCCAAGATTGAGGATGGTATCCATCATGCCCGGCATGGACGCGCGGGCGCCCGAACGAACGGAAACCAGCAACGGATTGTCGGCATCGCCGAACGTCATGCCCATGATTTTTTCAAGACCGGCAAGGGCGGCGGCCACCGTGCTTTTCAGCGTGCCGGGATAGGTGTTGCCGTTGGCATAGTAATAGGTACATACTTCGGTCGTAATGGTGAACCCCGGTGGCACCGGTAGCCCCAAACCGGCCATTTCCGCCAGATTGGCCCCCTTGCCGCCCAGAAGGTTTTTCATCTTTGCCGTGCCTTCGGCACTGCCCCCGCCAAAAGTGTACACCCACTTCGTTATGATCTTGTCGTCCTTCATGGCCCTGTCACCCCTTGATTTTCGTAAAATCGGCTATGGCCTTCGTTGCCGCCCCGATGCGGGACAGCAGTTTGAGGCGGTTTGCTCTTAAACGAGACTCTGCACTGTTGACTGTCACACGTTTAAAGAACGCATCGACAGGCCCCCGCAATCGCGACAAAGCCGCCATGGTCTCGTCGAATTTTTCCGCATTTATGGCATCATGGCTGTTTTTTTCAACCTCGAACAGACCCGTCTCCAGGTCCCGTTCCTCACCCGCCTGGAGCAGGTCGGCATCGACCGGGCCATGATAGCGGGTATTATCCTTTTTTTCCTCGATCCGCACGATATTCATGGCCCGCCGGCAGGCAGTCAGCAGAGTGATGCCATCGTCGGTGGCAAGGAAACGGGAGAGCGCTTCCACCCGAGCGAGCAGGCGCACCAGATCCTCTTCGTTCCCCAAGGCGAACACGGCGGCGATCAGATCGTGCCGCACCCCCTTTTCCCGCAGGTGTACCTTCAGGCGGTCGGCGAAGAAGTCAAGGAGGGAAAGCGCTTCGAACGCCGCGCCCACGGCGTCATAAAGGCCGGCGGCCTGCCTAAACACCGCCAGCAGCGGCAGCCGCACCCCGTTTTCAAGAACGAGCCGAATCACCCCAAGGGCCGCGCGGCGCAGGGCGAAGGGATCTTTCGACCCGGTCGGCTTTTCGTTGATGGTCCAAAAGCCCACCAGGGTGTCGATCTTGTCGGCCAGGGCCACGCACACGCTGACCGGGGCAAACGGGCAGGCATCGTTTGGTCCCAAGGGGGAATAGTGTTCGGCGATGGCGGCGCACACTTCTGGCGCTTCCCCGTCGTGGCGGGCGTAATAGCGGCCCATGGTCCCTTGCAGTTCGGGAAACTCGCCCACCATGCCGGTGGAAAGATCGGCCTTCGCCAGCAGGACCGCCCGGTCCACCAGGGCCGGATCGGCGCCCGGCACGTATTCCGCGAGCGTGCGCGCGAGCGTGCGCACCCGTTCCATCTTTTCGGCCATGGACCCCAGCCTGGCGTGGAAGATGCGTGCCTTAAGCGCGTCAACCCGGTCGTGGAGGGGGCGCCCGCGATCCTGATTCCAGAAGAACCTGGCATCGGACAGCCGCGCCCGCAACACCCGTTCGTTGCCGGCGACGATGGCCTTTCCCCCATCCTCGGTGGTGACGTTGGCCACCATCAGGAACCGCGGCGCCAAGTGGCCATGGACATCGAGCAGCGAGAAATATTTCTGGTGGGTGCGCATGGCGGTGGTGAGCACTTCCGCCGGCACGTCCATGAAGCCTTCATCGATGTGTCCCATCAGCACCACCGGCCATTCCACAAGCCCGGTCACCTCGGCCAACAGATCATCGTCGGCCTTGAGCGTGAGGCCCGCGGCGTGCGCCAGTTCCATGGCCGTGCCGCGGATACGCCCGGCCCGTTCGGCGGGATCGAGGAGCACGTGGGCCTCCCGCAATCCCCGCTCATAGCAGTCGAACCCGCGCACCGGAAAGGTGATCGGCGCCAGGAAGCGATGCCCTTCTGTCACATCGCCCGCCGCCACCCCGGCAAAGCGTACCGGGATGACGGCCTTGTCGAAGGTGCACAAAATGCGGTGTACGGGCCGCACCCAGCGCTCCCGAATCCTTCCCCAGCGCATGGACTTGGGCCAGGGGAAGGCGGCCAGCGCCGATTCGACCACCTCTTTCAAAAGCTCCGCCGTCGGCCGGCCGTTTTTCACGATCACGGCGAAACAGAAGGTTCCCTTTGGAGTCTCGCGCACCTCCATCTGGTCCTGCGTGATGCCGCACGCCGTCAGGAAGCCTGCGATGGCCTGGGGCGATGCATCGGCCCGCGGGCCGCGCCGTTCCTCGCATCCGCCCGGCACGGCCGCCGGCAAGTCGGCAAGGGCCAGGGTTAGACGGCGCGGCGTGACGAAGGCCCGCGCCTGTTCGCCGAGTCCCGTGAGGCCCCCCGCGGCAAGCCCCGCGCACACGAGGCGTTTCAGATCGTCCGCCGCGCGGATCTGCATGCGGGCGGGGATTTCCTCGGAGAGGATTTCAAGCAGGAACTGCGGCATGGGTTTACCCTCCCGGCCCGGTGCGGCTGGCAAGCCAAGCCTCGCAACAGCCCCGCGCCAGGGCGCGCACCCGGGCGATATAGGCCGCCCGTTCCGTCACCGAAATCACCCCGCGCGCATCCAAAAGATTGAACCGGTGCGAGGCCTTGATGCACTGGTCATAGGCGGGCAGCGGCACCCCTGCCCGCAACAGGGCCTCGCATTCCCGTTCGGCGTCTTCGAAATGGCGCAAAAGCATGGCGGTGTCGGCGCATTCGAAGTTATGTTTCGAGTATTCCACCTCGGCCTGATGGAAAATATCGCCGTATGAAACGCCCGCTCCGTTGAAGTCAAGGTCGAAAACGTTTTCCACGCCCTGAATGTACATGGCAAGGCGTTCCAGGCCATAGGTCAGCTCCACCGACACCGGATCGCATTCAAGGCCGCCGACCTGCTGGAAATAGGTGAACTGGGTCACCTCCATGCCATCGCACCAGACCTCCCACCCAAGGCCCCAGGCCCCGAGCGTGGGGCTTTCCCAGTCGTCCTCGACAAATCGGATGTCATGCCGCAACGGGTCGATCCCCAGACGGCGCAGGCTGTCGAGATACATGCCTTGTGGATCGGGGGGGGAGGGCTTCAGCAATACCTGGAACTGGTAGTAATGCTGGAGCCGGTTCGGATTCTCGCCATACCGGCCATCGGCCGGCCGGCGCGAGGGCTGCACATAGGCGCAGGCCCAAGGCTCCGGCCCCAAGGCCCGCAGGGTGGTGGCGGGATGGAAGGTGCCAGCGCCCACTTCCATGTCATAGGGTTGCAGGAGCACACACCCTTGTCCGGCCCAGAAGGATTGGAGCGTAAGAACAAGTGACTGGAAACTTGGTCGGGAACGAACAGCGCCGCCCATCATACGCCCCCCTTCTTCTCAGTCTCGATCAATTGGGAGATGCAGGAATAACGGAACGATGAACAACCGGTCAAGAGCGGACTGTTCATTACCTTTCCCCTATGGTCTTTTCCTTAAGGCTTCCCGGAAGGTTTCGCAAAAGGTGTTGCCAAGGGGCAATCGGTCCGCCCACACGCCCGGCTGCCGATGGAGACATAAGCGCCGCACCGGTCACAGGAGCGCAAATCCTCGATGACGCGGGATGGCTTCCTTGGACTGACGTTTCCTTCCTGTTGCCGCATACGCTCTCGCCTCTCTCCCATGCGGGTGAGGAGTTTGAATCCATACCACACGCCCGCGATGAGCAACAGGGTCACAACGATTTTGCCGATTCCCACCATGAACCCTGTATGTACCGCTTTCCACCATTCCGTCAAGCAGCCGGAAAAGCGGGCGGCCCTTATGCACCTGCTCGGATTGGAGACTCGGGTGGGGCGATTCATATCCGGGGAAATAGTTTCCCATAGAGGGTTTTTATGGTATTAAGCGAATCCTTGGACATAGACATGATGAAATAGGAATTTAACTATAAGTAGAATAAACCTTGGGAGATATACCATGGGGGACGCCATACTGGAATTTCGCCAGCATCTTCGGAAAAGGGGCATCCGGAAGGAGGATGTGCGGGAAGATTTGCCCGTGCGCGTGGTTTATGGCGAGATGGTCCCCATGAGGGGGAGTGTTTTCTGGGCATTGGGGCGTGTGGCTAAACGCGCGAAGATCGATAAAATCTTCAAGAAGATTCGCTTCGACAAAGATTATAGATAACATGAGCGCTCTCCCCCCAAAAGAGCATTACCTGACCCCACGGCGCTAAAACGCATAGTGACTCCATGGGTGGCCCCGTTGTTGCCAAAAGTCCTTATTGATGGTTTTGACAGGAAGCAAAATCTCGCGGGTAAAAACGACGCTGTCATCAACCCCAAGTAAGAAGGTTATGAACACTATCGTGCACCGTGGTCGATTGTGCATGCCAGTTTTCTCGTTCGCGCTTTGCTATATGGGGCACGGCCATGTTCTAAACAAACAATGGAATGTTCATTCTTTTGCCAGTTCTTGTAGCGTATAACAGGGATCGTTTACATCGGGCCTCGTGGAGGCTGTATACTTTCTGTCTGTAAGCGTTGAGGTATGCCATGGCCAGCGACTCCTCCCCCGGAAGTCTTACCCATATCGAGCTGTTTGCGGGGCTGACACCTTCGGAAATCGTGGCCGTGGAGGCATAGGCGACGTGGCAGTGGTTTCGTGCCAACGAACAGATTATCGACCAATATCACAAAGGGCGGGAGGTCTTTTTCGTTGTGTCCGGAACGGTGCGAATGCTCAGCACCGCCGCCAACAAGCGGGAAACGTTTCTGGGCACGGTGGGCGCGGGAGACTTTTTCGGCGAACTCGCGGCCATCGACGGCAAGGAACGCTCGGCACGGGTGACCGCGGTGAAAGACTGTCTGATCGCCGTGCTGCCGGGGGAGAATTTTCTTGCGTTGCTGGACACTCATGCCCCGCTTGCGGTGCGTGTCATGAAACGCTTGGCCTTTGTCATCCGCATTCTCGATAACCGCGTCACCGAACTCAGCGCCTTGTCCGCGAGCCAGCGGGTGATCCTTAAACTCCTTCAGATCGCCCAGCCTGATCTTCAGCACGCCACGTTCTGGATCATCACCGTTTTGCCGGAAGAACAGGAAATCGCGCAATGGGCCGGAACCAGCCGCGAGATCGTCGTCCGCATCCTCAATGAACTCATCCGCGCCGACCTTGTGGAGCGCGCCGTGCGGGAAGCCTCGTGATCAAGGATTGGGCGCGTCTGGAGCGGATGACGGAACTGGCCTGACACGGCGCCGGGTCGTAACGCTTCCGAGTCGCCTCTTCCCTTTCATTCGATTCGTTCCTTGCCGTTCGGGCGTGCTGCGGCTCCCCCGACCGATACCGCTTGCGGCGCGGACCCTCTGGACATCAAGATTTCGGCTCTTTTTTGCGGGGGGCTGGATTCATTCCGAAAGATTGCAGCGGTAAGATCATGCTGGGTGCCCTGAAACTGGTTCTGTCGGGTGGAACCTATGTGCCGCCGTCCATGTTGCAGAAC
>WOUV01000028.1 GCA_009773045.1 Rhodospirillaceae bacterium
ATCGTGTTGGTGACCGGATGCACCCGGATCTGGGTGCTGTCGGGAACCTGCTTGATGCAAACGATGATGTTCATGGCAAACCGGCCTTGTGCTCTTTCCTTGGGCACAGGGTGTTACGCAAAGGCCGTACCAGTCGTGAGACACGGCGCCCCTTTTCATCCTGCGGCGGAAATCATGGGGGCGTGTGAAGGAAGACAGACAACGGTTCTGTCGCAAAAGCGACAGACGGCAAGGTTCAGGAACGTTCCAGGATGCGACGCAACAACGCGACGTCCTCGGCAAAACTCGGGTCCGTGTCAAGCAGTTCCTCCACCTTGCGCACGGCGTGTATGACGGTGGTGTGGTCGCGGTTCCCGAACCTGCGGCCGATTTCGGGCAAGGAGCGCGATGTCAGATTCTTGGCAAGATACATGGCAACCTGTCGCGGCCGCGCCACCGAACGGGTGCGACGGGCCGATCCCATATCCGACACCTTGACATTGAAATGTTCGGCCACCTTGCGCTGGATTTCCTCGATCGTGATGCGCCGGTCATAGGCCCGCAACAGATCGTGCAAAAGTTCCTGGGTGGTTTCAAGGGTGATGTCGCGACCGACAAGTTGGGCATGCGCCGCAACCCGGTTCAAGGCGCCCTCCAACTCGCGCACGTTCGATGTGATTTTGCCGGCAAGAAATTCCAGAACTTTTAAGGGAACGATAATCCCAACCCGCTCCACCTTGTGCTGGAGAATGCCAAGCCGCAACTCGTAGGTGGTTGCGTGGATGTCCGCCACCAGCCCGCACCCCAGGCGCGAGCGCAAACGCTCCTCCATCCCCTCAAGATCGGCGGGCGATTTGTCCGCTGAAATCACAATCTGCCGCCCCTGATCGACAAGAGCGTTGAAGGTGTGGAAAAATTCCTCCTGCGTGGCATCCTTGCCGGCAATGAATTGGACATCATCGATCATCAACACATCAACGGAGCGGAATTGGTCCTTGAACGCCATGGTGTCCTGGAAACGCAAGGCCCGCACGAACCGGTACATGAATTTTTCCGCCGACAGATAGATCACCGTGCGGCCGGGGGCACGCTTGCGAATGTGCCAGGCGATCGCGTGCATCAGGTGCGTTTTGCCAAGGCCAACACCGCCATAAAGGAACAGGGGATTGAAGGGAACCTGGTCTGAATCGGCGACACGGCGGGCGGCGGCGTAGGCAAATTCGTTCGGCTTGCCGACCACGAAGTTGACAAAGGTGAAACGGGCATGGAGCGGCGCCGAAATGGCTTCGCGCTCGTCGAACCCAAGGGTCGTTGCCACCGTTCCTGTCGCCGTTCCCCCTGTTGACGAGGAAGACGGCTCCTGTGCCGCACCGCTCCCTCCTCCGACGTTTCCTCCCACCGGTCTGCGCGGCACGGCTGCTTCGGAATGAACAATGAAATTCACCGCCCGAATCGCCGGATCAACATGACTCCACAGGATGCGAATCCGATCGGCATAATGCGTTGCCACGAAATCCCGCATGAAACGTGTCGGGACGCCGATGCTGACTTCCCCATCCCGGATGCCGGAAAGGACCATGGGCTTGACCCAGCTTTTATAGGCGGCATCGCCGACCTCCTTGCGCAGGTGGCCACGAACCTGATCCCATTGATCCACCTCTTTTTCGTCTGTCATCAGCCACCTTGCCCGCGGAGTCCCTTTTACCCGAAGCCGTCACGGCTCGACACGTCCCCCTTCCGCACGTCCCCCTTCCGCGCCAAATGTTTGTCGGCGCCGATCGTAGCCGACCGTATCCGTGGACGACCAGGCAACGCAATCACATCTCCCTGCCCACGAATGAGCAGGACTATCGGATGGTGCCCTGTGCGTTACCTTCAGACACTGCGCGTCTGTGCGGCCCCTGGCCCTGCGGGGCAGTCCAATTGCCAGCGCCTTTTCACTTCAGGCAAGGCACTTTGCCCCGGCCGACTGTCGTTTTCTGTGTGAGGATGCGAAGCACACGCTGCACAGTTGTAAAAACGCCAGCAGTCTTGCCACCCCTGCGCCCTGCGCCCAACACTACATATGACCGCTCCCCCCCGGAATCATCCTCCCATAACGGACGAATTGTTCAGCATCACGTCATAAAGGGGAAACGGCCCTACGCGGCAAATACTACTGCCCATACCGCTCAAAGGCAATAGCCTCTCGCGCGAAACGCCGGATAGCCCCTGTTTGTTCTTTTCCCCGGACGCCGCATGTCCTTGGCTCGTATCGCGGGGTCTCGTCATGCCGAAGGCATGCGTTCCACAGGGCGGCCCTTTTCTTAACCCCTTTTCCCCCACGGATATAGGAATATTCCCCTTTGCTCTGGCGCGAAACGGCGGCTGTGCTGACGGAGACGAACAACAAACCGGCCCATGACCGAGCTTTTGTATTGGTACACCCTGCGATGTCCCTTTTTTCCTGGGTGTTGGAGGCGCGCAGACACATTTTCTTGATCTTATGCCCGAGAAATCATTCCCGACAGACCAGAACGAGCTTGCCGGTTGCCCCGCGTGCAAGCAGCGTTTCAATGGCGCGCCTCGCTTTAGCCAGGGTAAAGGTTCGGCGCACGTGTGGACGCAAACGCCCGGCCTCATGCCAGGCCAGCAGTTCCGCAAACGCGGCGCGCACACCGGCCGGGTCCAGGGTGCGATAGGCATTGAAATTAAAACCAATGCAGGAAACATTTTTCACCATCAGGATGTTGGCCGGAATCTGCGGGATCTGGCCAGAGGCAAAGCCCACCACGACAAGACGACCATTGGGCGCAATGGCGTGCAGCGAGGCATCGAACAACGCGCCCCCCACCGGGTCATAGATCACGTCGGCACCGCGCCCTTCCGTCAGGTCCAAAATCCGGTCACGCACGTTTTCATTCCGGGAGTCGATCAGATGGTGGGCGCCCTGTCCGGCGGCGACGGCACACTTGTCGGTGCCGCTCGCGGTGGCAATGACGGTGGCGCCCATCAGCACCCCGCACGCCACCGCCGTCAGCCCCGCGCCCCCCGCCGCGCCATGAACCACCAACGTTTCGCCGGAACGCAGCCGTGCCCGTGTCGCAAGTCCGTAATGGGCGGTGCCATAGGTTATCGGAAAGCCTGCCGCCTGGATGAAATCCATGTTTTCGGGGAGCACGAATACATCCGAAATCCGGGCCACGCATTCCTCGGCAAAGCCGCCGCTACGCGTCATGGCCATCACCCGGTCGCCGATCCGGCACGGGGGGGCCGTGGCCTTGATTTCGGTGACGACGCCGGCCACTTCGAACCCCGGAACGAACGGCGGTTCGATCTTGTCCTGATAGCGTCCGGCCATGACAAGGGTGTCGGCGAAATTCACCCCCGCCGCGTGAACGGCAATGCGCACGAACCCTTCCGGTACGGCGGGTGAAGGCCACTCCTCGCAAGCCAATCCTTGCGCTATCCCCAGGGAGCGACAGACAACGGCGCGCATCGGACACTCTCCTTATTCATTATCCCAGGCCTTGTTCATTATCCCAGGCCTTGTTCATTCATCCCAGGCCATAAGGTGCACATGTTCGCCCCGCAGCCGCAAGGGGACCGTTTTCCCCACCCGCAGGCCATACCGTTCGGCGATGTGGCGCGCGGAGGTCAGAATCACGGGGGTTGGTCCTTCGACATGCACACCGACCCGCACCCGGTCGCCCAAAACCACCAGGGTTTCAATGGTGCCGTTCAACGGATTGTCCCACCGACGGGAAGACGGCTCCCCAAGCGGGCGCAGAAGAATCCCGTGGACGGGAATCACCCACCGCACGGTCTAGCCCGGCGGATACTGCGGGTGCGGGGCCACCGTCAAGGGCTGGCCGTTCCAGTCGAGCACCAGTGCGCCCTGTCGATGTGCCATGACCCGTCCCGGAAAAACGTTGTGCAGGCCCAGTAGCCGGACCACCTCGGCGGTTGCGGGACGTTCCAGCACCTCAAGCGGCGCCCCGGTCTGGAGCGTTCGCCCCCGGCTCAGCACGCACAACCGATCGGCCAGCAGCATCGCCTCTTCCAGATCATGGGTCACCAGAATCACCGGCATGGCGAGGTGGCGCCGCAGGTCGCTCAACTCGTTCTGGAGTTTTTCCCGCGTGACTCGATCCACCGCCGAAGAAGGCTCGTCCAACAAAAGCACGTCCGGCTCCCCCGCCAGGGCACGGGCCACCGCCACCCGTTGTTGTTGACCACCGGAAAGTTCCCGCGGGTGGCGGTCCTCCAGCCCGGTCAGATGGACCAGCGCCAGCAGGGCACGCGCCCGTTTTTTCTGTTCTGCCACCGGCAGGCGCAACCGGCTTACCCCCTCCCGCACGTTGTCGAGGGCTGAAAGATTCGGAAACAATCCATAGTTCTGGAACAGAAAACCGACACGACGATGACGCGGCGCAAGGTTCACGTGCGCATCGGTGTCAAACCAGGTCTCGCGACCAACGACGATTCGCCCCGCCCGCGGCGAAACAAGCCCGGCGATGCAGCGCAAAAGAGTCGATTTGCCGCTGCCGGAAGGGCCGACCAGCGCCAGAACCTCTCCCGGTGCACACAGGCAGCGCGCCACGAGCGGAATGGGCGCCTGCTGATGCACGGTCAGGTCAAGGCCGGATTCAGGCATGCCGCGCCGTTGCATACGACAAACCGATCGCCAGCAGCGAAACGGCCAAAAGCGCCATCGACATCATCCCCGCCGCCGTCGCATCCAACGCCTGCGCCCGGTCATAGATGGCGATGGCGATGGTTCTGGTCTCGCCGGGAATGCTGCCGCCCACCATCAGCACGACCCCGAATTCGCCCAGCGTGTGGGCAAACGTCAACACCAGGGCCGACACGATGCCGGGCCAGGCCAGAGCGGCAGCTCGATCCGCCACAGGGTACGCCCGGGCGCGAGGCCACAGCAGGCGGCGGCCTCGCGCACCTCCCGCGGGATGGCCTCGAAGGCCCGCTGCACGGGCTGGATGGCAAAGGGCAGGTTGAAGATCACGGAGGCCAGCAGCAGCCCGTTGAACGAGAACGCCAGGGGCTGGCCGAAAATCCCCTCCTACACGTGCCCAAGGAAGGATTGGCCGCCGAAAGCGACCAGAAGATAATACCCCATGACCGTCGGCGGCAGCACCAGCGGCAGGGTGAACAAAGCCTCCACCAGGTTCCGGCCGGGGAATCGTTTATAGGCAAGGGTACGGCCCAGCCACACCCCCGCCGGCACAAGCAGCAGCATGGTCCACGCCGCAAGCCGCAACGACACTCCGAACGCCGTCCAATCCATGGCCGATGGTCCTTGCAGAGCGGTTTTTCCAGGGCGATCGCATTGGGAGACGAGTGTTCTGCCTGCCAGAGTCAATCGGGCAGTTGGCTTGCATCGGGAAAAGCGCTGAGCCGCCGGTCCGGATGCCGTGCCGCGAACACCTTCAACTCTTCGATGATCGTTTGCAGGGTGTCAAGACGCTTGGCCACTTCCGCCGAATAGGTGTCCATGTCCACCACATTGGTATAACGATGTAAGACATCCGCCGTTTCGGCTAGAACCTTGACGAAATCCTCCAGACTGCGCGGTCTTGCCACATAGACCTTGTGCACGTTGCGCAGGTTTTCGATCAGCATCATGACTAGCGCCTTGATGAATGGATCTGAGCGAGACATCTTTTGCGAGACAACATTGCCAGGAATGCGGACCAGAATGGTGTCCTCCAGGGCCACCGCCGCCGCTATGCGTGGACTGCCGTCAAGAACAGCCATTTCACCGAACAGGGCGCCTTTCACGAGCGTGGCGAGATGGACCTTTTTGTCATTGATGTGCTTATAGATGGCCACCCGTCCCGATTCGACCACATAGGCCGCATCGCCCGGGTCCCCTTGGGCAAAAACTTTCGCGCCACGGGTTAGCACGCATCGTTCGAGTGTGCCCTTGTCCTTGTCCTTGTCCTGCTCCTGCACGGCTTGTGTCCTTTTTTCAATTTTCCGGCGGTACGGGAACCATGATTTCCGACACGGCCGTGATCAGATCGCTCACCGCCTCTGTCAAGCGTTTCAAATCCAGCGGTTCGGACAAACGATGGGTCCCATTCTTGACCAGGGTCACCACCACATCATGCCCGACGATCCGTTCCTGAAGGCGCAACGCGGTCTGCCAGGGAACCTCCTGGTCCATCAGACCATGAAAATGAGACGAATCGGGCAGTGCAGCGCGAGGACATCCCGCAGCAGCAAATGCCGGCGGACGTCCTCGATCAGCTCCCATGGGATACGATAGGGCCTTTTGCCATCACCATCGGGCACGATGATCGCGCCGCACCGCAAAAGTTCATCCCGCGCGGCACACGAAAGCCGCTGCCAAAGAACATCCTCGGTGAAGTCGGCGGCAACGGCGCTGCCAGCGATTCCCGCCACCCGTTCCGCCCGCCGCAAAGCGGCCAGCAGCGCCACCCACCCCCCCACGCTGGAACCCACCAGCACCTGCGGCCCTTTGGTCAGGGTATCCAGCACGGCCACGGTGTCCTCGACCCACCGTCCCACGGTGCCGGTGTGGAATGCGCCCGATGAACGGCCATGGCCAAAGCAGTCAAAACGCACGAAGGCCCGTCCGTGCGTCTGGCACCAGCGTTCCAGATGCACCGCCTTCCCGCCCGTCATGTCCGACAGCAGGCCGTGAATAAAAATCACCCCCGGGACGATTCCATCGCTTTTATAATAGGCAATCGTGGCACCGTCCCGGCATGGGAGCCTTTGCGGCGGCGGAACACAGATTTCGGACATGGAAGGTTCGTCCATTCAGGTTTGATCCATCTGGCATTCAATGCCACATACCGTCAGGATAATACCATGTTCCCTCCCCGCCAAACACACGTGCTGCAAGTTCTGCCCGCCCTGGAAAGCGGCGGCGTGGAACGCGGCACGATCGACATCGCCCTTGCCCTTCAGGCCGCGGGAGCGGTGCCGTTGGTCGTTTCCCGCGGCGGTCCCATGGTGCATGAATTGGAACGAGCCAGGATCGAGCACATTTCCTGGCCGGTCCATTCGAAAAACCCGTTCACTATGCATCGCAATGTGGATCGTCTGGTCCGCCTGATTCTGGAACGCGGCATCACCATCGTGCACGCCCGCAGCCGGGCGCCAGCGTGGAGCGCCTTTGCCGCCGCCAGCCGTACTGGTGTGCCTTTTCTCACCACTTTCCATGGGACGTATACCCTGGGACCATGGGCGATCAAGAAGCCTTATAATGCCATCATGGTGCAGGGCAACAGGGTCATTGCCATTTCGAACTTTATCGCCGCTCACATCCAGACGGTTTATGACGTCGCTCCGGAACGGATTCGGGTGATTCCCCGGGGGGTGGATCTGAACCGGTTCGATCCCGCCGCACTCCATCCCAATCGCCTGATTGCCCTGGCCAGGGCTTGGCGCCTGCCCGAGGACCGGCCCCTGATCCTGCTGCCGGGCCGGCTCACGCGCTGGAAGGGCCATGAAATCCTGATCGAGGCCCTGGCCCGGCTGGGCCGCCGCGATGTCTGCTGCCTTCTGGTCGGCGCCGATCAGGGGCGGACCCGCTACCGGGCGGAACTCGTGCAAAAGATTCGCGATGCGGGGCTTCAGGATGTGGTCCATATCACCGACCCGTGCAGCGACATGCCGGCGGCCTATATGCTGACCGATGTGGTGGTTTCGGCGTCTCTCGAACCGGAGGCGTTCGGTCGGGTGGCGGTCGAGGCCCAGGCCATGGGGCGTCCTGTGATTGCAACAAATCATGGAGGATCGCGCGAGACGATTGTGCCCAACGAAACGGGTTGGCTGGTTCCCCCAGGTGATGCCGGAGCGCTGGCGCATGTTCTTGCCCGCCTTCTGGCCTTGACGCCCGAGACCCGACAGGCCCTTGCTCTCCGCCAAAGGGCGCACGTCCAGGCCCATTTCAGCCGGGAAAACATGTGCGCCCGCACCCTTGCCGTTTATCAAGAGGTGCTGACGGATTTCAAGCAGTGAACGGAATCAAAAGGGTGAAGGATCCGGCTCCCCCCTATTCCTCCTGCTTCCAGTCAAGACCGATATCAACGGCGGGTGCGGAGTGGGTGATGCGCCCGACGGAAATGAAATCAACCCCGGTTTCGGCAAGGATTCGGATCGTTTCCAGCGTGACCCCGCCAGAGGCTTCGGTTTTGGCGCGTCCGGCGACCAAGGCCACCGCCTGGCGCAGCAGGGCCGGAGACATGTTATCCAGCAGAACGCCCTCAGCCCCTGCCCGCACCGCTGCCCGCACCTGGTCAAGGGTGTCGCATTCTACCTCAACGGGCAGGGCGCACGCCCTAGCGCGGTGCACCGCCGCCGCAACCCCACCGCAAACGGCAATGTGGTTATCCTTGATCAGCACGCCGTCGTATAGGCCCAGGCGATGATTGCGGGCGCCGCCCATTCTGGTTGCATATTTGGCAAGAAGCCTAAGACCAGGCAGGGTCTTGCGGGTATCGAGCAGAACCGCTCCCGTTCCCGCGATACGGTCCGCATAGGCACGGGTGGTGGTGGCAATGCCCGACAGGTGCTGTAAAAGGTTCAACGCGGTTCGCTCCGCCGTCAACAACCCTTGCGCCGGTCCCTCCAGTTCGGCCAGCACGGTCCCCGCCACGACCCTGCCGCCTTCCGCCGCCAAGGCCGTGAAGAGGGCCTGCGGGACCACGGTCCGAAACACTTCGGACGCGACCGGCAGGCCGGCCACGACCATGGACTCGCGGGCAACCATCACGCCACGAAAGCGCACCACTGCCGGAATCACCGTCTGCGACGTGAGATCGCCCGTTCCCACATCCTCGGCCAAGGCCGCGGCGATCACCTGTCGGGCGGCATCGGCCTCGGCTGGCGTCAGGCCGGAACCAGACAGAGCGCTAGCCGGCGGCATGGCGCGCCTTCGGGATGGCCGTGGACATCTCCAGCATGCGTTGCAGCGGAATCATGGCCCGGGTCCGCACATCCTCCGCGATTTCGATGCGCGGATTTTCGTTGACAAGACACAAGTACAGTTTGGCAAGGGTGTTTTTCGCCATGTGGGGACAGATGGCACAGGTGCAGCTTCCATCGGCTCCGGGAGCGGGAATGAACGTCTTGCCGGGGGTACGTTTTTCCATTTGATGGATGATATGCGGCTCGGTTGCGATGATGAACGTTTGTTCGGGCGATTCGGTGACGTACTGAAGAATGCCACGGGTGGAACCCACATAATCGGCATACAGCAAAATGCCCTCCGGACACTCCGGATGGGCGGCAACCTTGGCGTCGGGATGCAGGGACTTCAAGGTTTTCAGTGCCTGTTCGGAAAACTGCTCGTGAATGATACAGGCTCCGGGCCACAGAACCATGTTGTCGCGACCGGTGCGACGCTTAATGAAACTGCCCAGATGATGGTCAGGGGCAAACAGAATGGGTTGATCAGCCGGAAGCTGGTTGATGATGGACTCGGCATTGGACGAGGTGACGATGATATCGGACAAGGCCTTCACATCGGCCGAACAATTGATATAGGTAACGGCCAGATGGTCGGGGTGCTTGTCCCGGAATTTCTTGAAATATTCCGGACGGCAGGCCTCCTCCAGCGAACAGCCTGCATCCAGATCCGGCACGAGAACCAGACGGTCGGGGCTCAAGATTTTTGCCACCTCCCCCATGAACCGCACCCCGCAAAACACGATCACATCGGCCTTCGTCTCGGCGGCGCGGCGGGACAGATCAAGGGAATCCCCAACGAAATCAGCCAGATCCTGCAACGGACCGTCCTGGTAATAATGAGCGAGGATGACGGCGTTTTTCTGCAGCCGCAGCCGTTCGATTTCAGCGCGCCAATCAAGGGCGGGATCAAGATCGGATTCCGTTATCATATCAGGCCTCCGGATGGGTATGATCATTCATGAATTCCGCTCCCCCATTCTTTGCGCCGCGGTCCTTTCAAAGGATCGACTTCTGGAACAAAAAAAGATATGCTCAAAGTCGTGTCGCCCTCGTTGCAAGGAGATGAAAATGGATGATAACGCCGAGATCAAGGCCCTGCTCAAGGAAATCGCTAATTTCCTGCCAACCCTGGCCACGAAGGTCGACATGACCGAACTGAAAACCGGCCAGGTCAGGCTGGAAGCCGATATCACCGAACTGAAAACCGGCCAGGCCAAGATGGAATCCGACATCACCGAACTGAAAACCGGCCAGAACCGAGTCGATGGGCGCCTGATACGCATGGAACGCGAACACACGATTGCCGAACTGCGCGGCCGCCTGGATGAGATGAGCCGCCATCTGAATTCGGCCTTGGTCTATGTGATCCCGCCTCCCAAACGCCAGGGTGCCGCAAAGTAGGCGTGCTGTGTCACGTATCGAAAAGGAAATCACGGCAGGCGTGCGTGGTTCAATGAACGATGATGTGTTGAAAACCGTGGGAAGAGAACGTTTTTCCACCATCCTGGCCGATCCGCCTTGGCAGTTTGCCAACAGAACCGGAAAAGTTGCTCCCGAACATTATCGCCTGGCGCGCTATTGTACATTGAACGTTGAAGATATTTCGTCCCTCCCGGTTGAGGAAATCTCAACGCCAACTGCACACCTGTATCTGTGGGTTCCGAACGCCTTGTTGCCGAAGGGATTGGCCGTTCTGGCGGCCTGGGGGTTTATGTACAAGTCAAACATCGTCTGGCATAAAATCCGCAAAGATGGCGGCAGCGATGGCCGTGGTGTGGGGTTTTATTTCCGCAATGTCACGGAACTTTTGCTGTTTGGGGTGCGCGGACACCACGCTCGCACCCTGGCCCCGGGCCGGACCCAAGTCAACTACCTTGCCAGCCGCAAGCGCGAACACTCCCGCAAACCAGACGAACAATACGCCCTGATCGAAGCGTGCAGCCGGGGACCGTATCTTGAGCTGTTCGCCCGTGGCACACGCCCGGGCTGGACGGTCTGGGGGCATCAGGCCGATGCGGGCTATCATCCCACATAGGCCACTTATGCCCACACCTCACCCTTCCCCCCGCCTGGCAAGACGGTGCGGCCTTAAACCATTTTGTTCAGGGCGTGCGGGTCATGGCGTAATCGCGCAACACCCCCATTTCCATTTGCGCTTCTTGCAGCCTGAAATTGACAACATCGCCGATGCTGACAATGCCCACCAACCGCCCCTCCTCCATCACGGGCAGGTGGCGAATGCGGCGATTGGTCATGGTCTGCATCAAATCCTTGACCTCATCCGTCGGCTTGCAGGTGATGACCGCAGTGGTCATCAGATTGCGTACCGGCATGGTCAGGGTCGCGGCACCATATTTTGCCATTCCCTTGACAAGATCACGTTCGGACAGCACCCCTTCCAGCCGGCCCTTGTGGTCGCACACCACCATCACGCCGATTCTATGTTCGGTCAGAAGCCTGGCTGCATCGCCAGCAACGTGTTCCGGTAGAATGGTAATGACATTGCGCCCTTTTTTAGCCAGGATCTTCTCGACACTCATGGCAGCCCCCTTGTTGGCAACACATTCCTCAAGCGGGTGGAAGCCGTTCATCCAGACTGCGCCAAACCTCCCCATCGGGTGTTTTATGCTGGATTCCTGACTTCGTTAAGGCTGGTTTCGTTTCGGTCTTGCGACCAAGGCTCCCTCAACCGCCCGCGTCTGCGGCCTTCGCGCCTTACGACGCGCCGCCCACCGCGCATAGATCAGATTGACGCTCACGGATATCACGTGGCGGGAATCCGGCGGATGTCTCACTTTTCTCACAGTTCGTTCCGGCAAGGCCCCATGCCAGATTCATTATTGCCCGATCACAGGGGCAAGGTCAAGAGGGGTTTTATCATGGCTGGCCAACACCTGCCGGTACAAGGCAGCAGTATGGGCATCAAAGCACACCAGACGTACCTCGTTGAACGGATTCGCCCCTTTTTGGAACACCATGACGACAGCCACCGCCCAAGGTCCGGCATTCGGCCAGAAGCTCCGGCCCGACGGATGGCCCCATCCACCCCGCTGCCCCCGAGCAACGATGCATTGGCCGCATTTACGATCGCATCGACACCTTGGACGGTGATATCGCCTTCGACAATCGTTATGGTGATGCGCGTTGATCTGTTCCCACACTCCTCGTTTTTCATGCCCCGCCTTGTTTCATGCCAGAGTGTCCGCTTCCTGAAGTTCCGGGGTATCGGGAGACGAGGCGGGCCGGGAGAACGCTAAAGACGCGGCGCCTTTCACTTCGACGGGACCGCGCAAACCCTCTGCGACGTTTCGGTTGATGCTGATGAGCACGCTCACCAGAGCCGTATTGCCCTCCGCCAGTGCCTTGGCCGTTTGCTTGTCAACAAAATATTGACAATGATAACACGTTGGCCTTGATTTCCTGCGGCAGTTTGTTGGCATGATCTGAGACGTCGGCCTGAATAATCGTCTACAGCAGGTGATTGAGGCGCAACGCCTGCGCGAAATTATCGTAATTTTCGGGATTCTTTCTGGCGTCTTCAAGCATGGTCGCGGCCTTGGTCAGGGCCATGGCCTCAACTTCACGCGGAGTCAATCCCTGACGCATTGCCGATTGGTAGCTGCCAACCTGTTCATTTGCCATTGCGCATGCCCCCATTGCCCCACGCCCCACCGCTCCCCGATGGGGTGTTTTCAGCCGACAGGGCTGATTTCTCCCATTTGTTTTGCAATCCCAAGCACCCGTTCCTCATAAGTGATCAGCTTCCGACAGATTTTAAGCGCTTGATAATGGTTGCCACTCAATATTTTTTGGGACATATTAACGATCATGTCCAATACCTTCTCGTTGCGCGACGCATCAATGAATTCACGGATCAATCTGAAGTATGTTTTATGATACAGGGTTTCCGTTCCGGGATCGGCATACATGCTCAGGATGATGAAGTAGACCCGTTTGGCCGGCGTGTCCGCTTCCTCTTCGGTCAAAACGTCCCGTTCCCGCACCACCGGGACCGTGTTCATGACAACGATTTCCGCCTTGCTGCCGCCGCTGGCGATCACAGCATTGCCAATCAGGACCTTTTCATAGGGTTTCAAGGTCAATTTCAGAGGCATTTTGGGTCCTGATATCGTATTTCTAGAACAGAGACAACACTGAGCTTCCCGACCGCTGGGCCAGACTGAGAGACGTTGTGCTCAACTGCTGGCGGGTTTGCAGGGCAAGAAGACTGGCGGCTTCTTCGTTCATGTCGGTATTGACCAGTTTTGATTCGCCTTCAGCCAGAGTGTTGATCAACTCTTTCGTGAAATCTAGGCGGACCGTCAGGGTCGCGGCACTGGCGCCAAGGGTCTTCGCGGTTGATTGCAAGACCGCCAGAGCATCGTTGAGGGAAGCCGCGGCCTGATCAACGGCCTCGTCCGTCTCCCAGCCCGTCACCGTTTGGGCCAGCCCCAGGCCTTTGTCGTCCAAAGCCGTACCCGCGACGACGCGTGTGTGCGTCTCGCCATCGCCGAAGTTCACGGTCAGGCGACCGGCCGTTCCCCCGATCAGATTCACCCCCTGATGGGAAGCGTTCTCCGCCAAAGAAGCAATGTGGGTCCGCAAGGCATCAAATTCCGCGGCCAACTTGGCGCGCTCGGTTGTGTCTGTGGTTGACTTTGCCGCTGTCGTGAGTTCTTTCATGCGCCCGACAGTGTTGCTGATGGTCTCGATACCGATCAAGGCGGTCTTGACCGTGCCGATGGCCTGACTCACCGAATCCTTGACCCCCGCAAGTTCGCTCGCCCGAACATGAAGAGTTGTCGTCTGCATATCACCGGGGCGCATGCCCGGCGTCGGAAGATCGTGCGGATGTGCAGGCGGCGTTACGGTTTTATTGAGCGTGAACAGACCTGGGCGCACAACAGCAGCCAGAGCAACTGGATCGGAAGCCATGATGGCGCTCCTTTTCTGGGGAGGTCGTCGGTTTTTTCTCTCCGACACTTTCGCGCGTCTCTCGTGGCGCTCTCTCACACACAGGCACCACACCTTGATTATCAAAACCGCGAACAGGGGGGCAATCCCCTCCTCCATCGTTTTCCCGGACTCTAACGATAGAGAGAACGAATCCGGGCAACCACTGTATCCCCTGCCTTCAGAACGGAACCCAGACCCGCGCCTAGAACGTTGACCGCCCCATCAGCCAGGGTTTCAATCGGAATGATCTTTTCCGGCTCCCGGCCGGTCTGTTTATCGGGAAGTGTCATATAACGTCGTTGGACGATGGAGGCGTGTTCTATTTTTGCTTGCGCGATTCTTTCTCTCGCTTGCGCAATGCGCTCTTTCGCTTGCGCAATGGCGTCTTCCAAGGACGCCTGTTCCGTCCGCAAGGCGGCGCATTTTTCTTCTAGAATCGTGGTTACTGCCTGAAGCGTCTGCTGGTTCTGTTGCAGGGTTGACAGCGTTGCCGCCACCGTTGCCATGTCGGTCCGGGTGTGGGCCAGTTGGTCGCGTGCCTCGGTGATCTGGGTGACGAGGAGGTTTCGCCTGTCGTTCATGGCGCGCTGCTCCTCCTGCAAATGCTCCACATGGTTGGTAAGCCGCGTGCGCTCGGCGTCGAGGGTCACGTTTTCCTGGCGAGCGGCAGCCGTTCTTGCAACAGCTTCGGCAATGGTATCGGCCCGCTGCTGCTGAAGGATCGCAACCTCATGGTGTAGTGCGGTGCATTCACTGGCCAGGACGGCGATAGTGGCCGCGAGTTCCGTCGCTTCTGCCTGTTGCATTGTGGAGGGGGGGGCCTCGGGCAGCGGCGCGGTTTGCGCCGTGACCGCTTCCAGGGCGGCCTCGCGCCGTTCCAGTTCCGCCGTCGCGGTGGCCGTTTGCGCCGTGATCACTTCCAGGGCGGCCTCACGCCGTTTCAGTTCCGCCGTCGCGGTGGCCGTTTGCGCCGTGACCGCTTCCAGGGCGGCCTCGCGCCGTTCCAGTTCCGCCATCAGTTCCGTCATCGCGGTGGCCGTTTGCGCCGTGGTCGCTTCCAGGGCAGCCTTGCGCCGTTCCAGTTCCGTCTCGATTATGGCAAGCCGTTCTTTGGTCTGTTCGACGGCATTGGGCTGCCAGGGGTTGACGGTCTGGTCTCCGGTGGAGAAGGAAGGCACATCACCCGCAAAAGGGATGGAGCAGCGGTGTGATTCCGGCGCGATGAAGCGGCCGGCCCATGGCGAGGCTTCCAGCAGAGCCGGCCATGACGCTTTTTTCTGTGGCGGCTCTTCCAACGGTTCCGTGGTTTCCGGCCGTTCGCTTAGCGAAGTATCGTCATCTGACATCGTTACGCTCCATGACGTCACGTTTCATAACTCCTGCCGAGTGATATTTTATCATGAAAAGAGTGAAAGGACCAGCGAAGGGAGGGGACGACACCATGATTCGTGTGCAGGAAAACGATTTCGATCCCGGCGCCGAGATCGCCCGCTTGACCGCCGGACGAACCGATGTGGGCGGAGTGGCCACTTTTCTTGGGCTGGTCCGGGGGGAAAGCGACGGCCTGCCGCTTCTGGCCATGACCCTTGAGCACTACCCCGGCATGACGGAACGGCGGCTTGCCGAAATCGAACGACAGGCCCGGCACCGCTGGCCCCTGTACGATATCCTGATCATCCACCGCGTGGGGCGTCTGCGGCCCGGAGAGCACATCGTTTTGGTGGCGACGCTGGCCGCCCACCGCATGGCCGCTTTCGAGGCCTGTCAGTTTCTGATCGACTGGCTGAAAACCCGCGCGCCATTCTGGAAGCTTGAGGAAACGGCCCACGGCACGGCCTGGGTGGAGGCCAAAACCACCGATACGGCAGCAGCGGCCCGCTGGGAACAGAGTCACGACAAGGCACTGGGATGAACCCGACCCCATGGGCTGCCACCGCCAGGAGAACGCACCGGGAGTGATCCATCGGAGCACATCATCGGTCTTTGGCACGTGCGATGCGCGACGGGGGCGTGAACGACAGGGGCACACCCGATCCGCGCACGCATCGCAGGGGGGAGTTCGTATTGATCAGCTCTGGTTGCGGTCGGTATCCCTGAAAACGATTCCGTGCAAACCCGGCGCAAAACGGCGGCTCAAGGAAAACAAACCCAGGCCACAGGCCCCCACCATGGGAACCCACATGGAAAGTGTATAGCGCGGAACGCCCCCGACGCCGGTCATGGCGATCAACAGGAAACTGCCGTGAATCAGAAGTGACAACAGCACTGCCGTTGTCACTATGGTCATCAGGTCTTCCGCCCCCTTTCCCGTGTCCCCCCGCGCCACCACCCCCAACCCCAGCAGGGCGAGCAGACCCGTGGCGATGCCAACCCCGACCAGGGCGGCCGAGATAGTCTGATGGATGGGGCGATCCAGGAATCGATCCGGGATCAGTTTGATCCGCCCCTCAAAGGGATAGGGACTATTCCGGGCCAGGTATTCCAGCAGCACCTGTTGCGTGGTTGAATAGCTGATCTCCCACAGACAGGCGTAATGGTGCAGGGTCAAACGCAGATAATCCTTCCACCCGGCGGCAAGCCGCGTGAAGGCAAGAGACAATAGCGCGTCACTCCGCCCCGTTTCCCGCGCGAGGTGATTACGCGCCTCTGTTGCAAACTGGTATTGCGCAAAAACTTCGTAATAACTTAAGAGCAAACACGACGTCTTGAACGATGGCGCCCCCGCAACAAAAGCGCGCACCGGCGCCAGATCTTTTTCTAGCACCAGCAGCAGCGTTCGGCGCGTGCCCGGGGACTCCGCCCCGGCCAGGGCTTCCCCATCGCTGACCGCAACCATGCCGGCCTTGGCAAAAAAGATCAGCGGTGCCAGAGTGTCGAAACGATCCGGGTGGTATATTTTGTAGTAACCATGAGACCCCAAAACGACCAGAAGGATCGGCAAAACGGCGCTGATCGCAAACCTGGACCGATGACGTGCCACATCGCGACGCACCACCATGACGATCATGGGAATGAGTGGCACGAATGCCCACCCCACAGGACGCACCGCAAGGGCAAGCCCCACGCATGCGCTCATGATAGCAAGGCAGAGCGCGGTTCGGGTGCGCAAGAATGCAAGCATGCAAGCAATGAACAGGTTCGTGGTGGAAAAAAAGATCGATTCGGTCAGTATCTGGAAATGAAACTGATTGAAGAATGGATTGGCAAGCGCAAGGAAGGCAAACCCCAATGTGAAAACGGCAGAGCGTGTCACCTTGAGAATTTCATTCAGGAGAATCAGGGTCGAGACGGCATACAACACTCCATGCACCCCTGGGACCTGTTCCAGAGACAGACCCAGCACGCGACAGAATGCCAGAAAAGCCGGATAGCCGGCGCTTCTGGCAGGGGAGAAATCCACATAACTTGCACTGTCGGGTTCGAGGAGCGGAACGTCGGACGGAGGGAACGCCGTATAGAATGCCAAAAAAGCCAGACAGGGTGGCAAGATTATGGTCATTCGCGTCAAAAATATTCGACTCACGGGCATTTTCTTCCCCTCTGCCATATGAGAGTATCAATTCAGGATCGATATCATGCCTGTCATGGCGAGGTGTTATCATCCATTTTGAGCTTGGATTCTT
>WOUV01000237.1 GCA_009773045.1 Rhodospirillaceae bacterium
CGGCATCCAACGCATCGTCAAAATCATCCAGGCGTGCCTGCCGCTCCCCCGCCTCTGGAAGGCCATTCTAAACTGATGGATGGTCAGGGGTGCTGCCCAGATATTCCGCGGTGTTGCCATAAAACCCCATGAGCGCCCCTCCCAAGGACCGTCCCGCGCGACGGACCTCACACACCAACAGGCGCTGCTCGGGGGACAGTGCCGCCTGCAACCGGCGCACGGCCACGGGCGTCAGGCCGGCGGCAAACGTGTGTGTTCGAGGGAAACGAACCAGAAACGACTCAAAGGCGGTCTCGTCCGCACACACCACTCCTTCAAGTTCACTGCCTTCCGCTTCTTCCAGAAGGACGCGCCAGCGGGGACGCAGGCGGTTGCGCAGGGCCTCGGGCGGAATGGTCAAATCCACGAGCACCGACGCCCAGGGGGGGTGGAGGTGGATGTACAAACGACGCTCCAGCCAGTGCCGGCGTAACGCGACCATCAGATAGGCCAATATCAGGGGATCGGTGTCCTCCTCCCGCCGCCACAGGGGACCGCGGACAACCCGCACCACCCCGCCGCCCACGACGGGCACGGGGCCGGATCATGGCCTGGACGGCGCCCAGGGGCGGCTCTCCCTTTTCGGCCAGAATCACGGTCCGCTCCACCTGCCAGCCGTCCAGGACTGCCCCATAGTCCCAGGTTTGCGGCAGGCTGAGATCCCGAAAGCCGGAAATGAGGACCGTCCATTCCTCGCGGCTGAAATCCTTCGTCTCCACTCTCGTCACGATCATGATCCCGCCTGGTCGCCGGCCCGAACACATGCCATGGAATCGAGGAGGTCCGGGGGAGGCCGCGCCTTCTTCAGGTTTTGCTTTCTGTCGTGGGAAAAGGCAAGCCCTTCCCTGTCCCTGTCCCTGGCCCTGGCCCTGGCCCGATATCCCTGGCACGGACGCGGTTTGCAGTAGACGAAAAAAGCGGCGTGCCTCATAAATTCCCCATCGTTGCGGGGGCGCACACTTCAAGGGGAACCATGCCAATGAGCTTCACCATCGTCGAGGAGGCAACACCACGCCTCAACCGGTCCGAACTGGCCGTGCCCGGCTCCAGTCTCAAATTCATCGAAAAGGCGCCGGCCAACGCGGCCGATGTGATCTTCTTCGATCTCGAGGATTCGGTGGCCGTCGATCAAAAGGAACAGGCGCGCCGCACGGTCATCGCCGCCTTGAATGATCTCGATTTCGGCGACAAGACCCTCTCGATTCGCATCAACGGCCTTGATACGCCCTTCATGTACCGTGACGTGGTGGACGTGGTGGAACAGGCCGGCCACCGGCTCGACCTCATCATGATCCCCAAGGTGGGGACCGCCGCCGACGTGTATGCCCTGGACATGCTGGTCACGCAGATCGAAACGGCCAAGGGGTTTCGCAAACGGATCGGCTTTGAACTTTTGATCGAAACCGCCCTTGGCATGCAGAATATCCATGCCATCGCCGGGGCACCGCCGATTTCGCCGCCTCCACCAAGGCCCGTACCACCCGCATCGGCGGGGCCAACCCCGAGTACGGCATGCTGACGGATGCGGCCGCGGATGGAGCGCGGGCGTTCCATTGGGGAGACATGTGGCATTATGCCCTCGCGCGCATGGTCGTTGCGGCCCGCGCCAACGGCCTGCGCCCGGTGGATGGGCCGTTTGGCGATTTCAAGGACGAACAGGGGTATCTCGCCGCCGCCAGACGGGCCGCCTCGCTTGGATGCGAAGGCAAGATGGTCATTCATCCCAGCCAGATTACCATCGCCAATACCCTGTTCAGCCCTTCGGAGGCCGAAATCACCCAGGCCCGTCGCATCCTGGACGCCATGGCGGCGGCCGAAAAGGCCGGGGCGGGGGCGGTGTCGCTCGAAGGCAAGATGATCGACATCGCCTCGATCCGCCAGGCTCAGGTGGTGGTCAAAAAGGCCGACATGATTACCGCACAGCACCTTTGAACGGAAGGGATACCCCCTTCCCGAGTCTCCATGACGCACAAAACCGGAGGAACCATGAAAAGCCCTGCCGATTTCTACAAGCCCCTGGCCATCGGCGCACCGATGCCCTTGCGCGAACTGCCGGTGAAAGCCGAGCGCATGATCCACTTCTTCCCCCCCCAAAACGCCAAGATGGCGGCCAAAGTCCCCGACATGGTGAAACAGGTGGATGTTCTTCTGGGCAATCTGGAAGACGCCATCCCCGCCGATGCCAAGGAAGCCGCCCGCAAAGGCTTCATCGAGGTGGCGCAGCGTGTGGATTTCGGCGACACCGGCCTGTGGACGCGCATCAACTGCCTGAACAGTCCGTGGGTTCTGGATGACATCACCGAAATCGTCGCCACAATTGGCAACAAGCTCGATGTCATGATGCTGCCGAAGGTCGAAGGGCCGTGGGATATCCATTACCTTGACCAGCTTCTGGCCCAGCTCGAGGCACGACACGGCGTCACGAAACCGATTCTGATCCACGCCATTCTGGAAACCGCCCAAGGGGTGAAGAATGTCGAGGCCATTGCCGGCGCCAGCCCACGCATGCACGGCATGAGCCTTGGGCCGGCCGATCTTGCCGCCTCGCGTCGCATGAAAACGACCCGCGTCGGCGGGGGTCATCCGTTCTATGGCGTGCTCGAAGACAAAAAGGAAGGGCGGGAACGAACCCTGTTCCAGCAGGATCTCTGGCATTACACCGTCGCCAAGATGGTCGATGCGTGCGTCTCCAGTGGCATCAAGGCGTTTTATGGGCCGTTCGGCGATTTCTCGGACGAGGCCGCCTGCGAGGCCCAGTTCCGCAACGCCTTTCTGCTGGGCTGTGTCGGCGCCTGGTCGCTGTACCCAACCCAGATCGACATCGCAAAGCGCGTGTTCAGCCCCGATGTGAACGAGGTGAAATTCGCCAAACGAATCCTTGAGGCCATGCCCGATGGCACGGGCGCGGCCATGATCGATGGCAAGATGCAAGACGATGCCACTTGGAAACAGGCCAAGGTCATGGTCGATCTCGCCCGCCTGATCGCCACCAAGGACCCCGCCCTGAAGGAACGCTACGGGTTCTGAGATCTTGGAAAGGAATAGAAATCGCGGGGGGAGGGTACGCCCTCCCCCACATTCTGTTCAAAACAAAAGGGTCTTGGCGATGGGGGCGTTGGCGGCAAGCGGGGTCTCGCGCTTGCCGGGCCAGGTCAACTGATAGCGCTCGGCCGGGACCTCGACGATGTGGCCTGACATATCCTGCCGCAACAGGTCAAAGTCGACCTATCAAGTGAGTCTGCCGTTTTCATCCTCCGCCTCGGTGACGCAATGCGGGAACAGTTTGGCCAGCATGTCGATATCGGCCTTGATCAGGTCTAGCGTATGCAGCTTCAGTTTCTCCATGATGTCCCCGCTACCCGTTCATGAGCGTTTCGAGCCGTGGCAGGATGTCCGCGACGAGCTTCTGACGGCCTTCAGCGTTATTCTGATATTGGATGTAGCGGTGATGTTGGATATCGAATGGGATGTCGTTTTTATGTTGGACGATCGGGATCACATTCCTGCCCAGGGCGTGAGCGATTCCTGCCTCATAAAAGACATTGAGATTCTTGTCACAGATAACAATCTTTGAACGGTATATCAGCGAGAAGATATCTTGGATGACCGTGCTATCTTGCCAAAT
>WOUV01000029.1 GCA_009773045.1 Rhodospirillaceae bacterium
AGAAAAAATGGGCCCACGCAAAATCCATACGCAGAAAGAGTGCCTGCTCTATCCAAGACCTCTTCAAATTTAAATCATTTTATGTGGCGTAGGCTATATGTGCTAACAAAAGGGCAGGAAACACCCTATTGTATGAAGTCCGGATGCGAAAAAGAATCGAGGGGGTGCGGGGGAGGCCACGCCTTCTCGGCGGTTCGTTTCATCGAAAAAAAGGATGGTCACTATGCGTGTGATCGTGCTGGGCGCAGGAGTGGTGGGCGTTGCAAGCGCCTATCGTCTGATCCGGGAAGGGCACGAGGTGGTGGTGATCGACCGCGGACCCGGGGCCGGCCTGGAAACAAGCTTTGCCAACGGCGGACAGATCTCGGCAAGCCATGCCGAACCGTGGGCCAATCCCGCCGTTCTCCTTAAAGTCCTGCACTGGCTGGGGCGATCCGATGCGCCGCTGGTGTTCCGCTGGGCGCGCTGGGACCCGGCCCTGTGGCTGTGGCTCGGGCGATTCTTGCGCAACTGTACCCCTGCCCGCACCCGCCGCAACATCGAACGCACCATGCGGGTCGCCCTGTACAGCCGGACGATGCTGAAAGCCTTGCGGGCTGAAACCGGAATCGCTTACGACCACCGCACCAGCGGCATCCTGCATGTTTACCGCGATCCCCGCGCCTTTTCCCAGGCGTGCGCCGCAGCCGAAACGATGCGGGTGTATGGCCTGGAGCGCGTGGTGTGTTCGGTCGCCGCCTGTCTGACCCTGGAGCCGGCCCTGGAGGCCATCGCCCCCCAGTTGACCGGCGGTTTGCACAGTCCCGACGACGAAACCGGGGATGCCCACCTGTTTACCGTTCATCTGGCCGAGCTGGCCCGGGCCGCCGGCACCGATTTCCGTTTCGGCGTCACCGTGCGCGGGCTGGAAACCGAAGGGGGGCGCATCGTTCGCGCCGTGACCGATCACGGGCCGATGACGGGGGATCTGTACGTGTTGGCGCTTGGCAGTGACAGCCCGCGGATCGTCCGCACGGTTGGTTTGCGGCTGCCCATTTATCCGGCCAAGGGGTACTCGTTGACCGTAGACACGACGGGCTTTGCCGGCGCGCCCATGGTCAGCATCACCGATGATGAATACAAAATGGTCTACGCCCGGCTGGGGGATCGCCTGCGCGTGGCCGGGACCGCCGAACTCGCGGGCTGGGACCTGACTCCAACACCGTTGCGGGCCGAGGCCCTGCTGAAACGGGCGCGGGTTCTGTTCCCCGACGGCGGCGATTATGACCATGCCGTGTTCTGGGCGGGCTTGCGTCCGACCACCCCCGACAGTGTTCCCATCATCGGCCCCACGCCGTGGCCCAACCTGCTTCTGAACACCGGACACGGCACGCTGGGGTGGACCATGGCGGCCGGTTCGGCCTGCATCATGGCCGATCTCGCGGCGAACCGCCCCCCCGCCATCGCCCTTGAAGGCCTGGGCTGGGAACGTTTCTGATTCCAATACGGAATCGAGGGGGACGTGGGGGAGGCTTGAGCCTCCCCCACAGTGTGTTTCTTTGTTTCAAGGAATCCCATCATGATTCTATTCCCGGCCATCGACTTGAAAGACGGCGCCTGCGTTCGCCTGCTGCGGGGCGCGATGGAACAGGCGACGGTGTTCAACACCTCCCCGGCGGATCAGGCCCGGGCCTTTGCCGCGGCGGGGAGCGCGTGGCTGCATGTCGTTGACCTGAACGGCGCTTTTGCCGGCCGGCCGGTGAATACGGAGGTGGTTGCGGCGATCCTGGCGACGGTCGATATCCCGGTGCAACTGGGCGGCGGCATCCGGGATCTTGCCACCCTCGCCCACTGGCTGGAAAAAGGCGTGCGGCGGGTCATTCTGGGCACGGTCGCCCTGCGCGATCCCGTCCTGGTCAAAACGGCCTGCCGTCGGTTTCCTGGCCAAGTGGCGGTGGGAATCGATGCGCGGGGGGGGCAGGTGGCGGTGGAAGGATGGGCGGAAACCACGCACATCACGGCACAGGACCTTGCGCTGAGGTTCGAGGATGCGGGGGTCGCCGCCATCATCCATACCGACATCGACCGGGACGGTGTTCTGGCCGGCCCCAATGTGGCGGCCTCCGTGGCGCTGGCCGAACGATTGACGACACCGATCATCGTTTCGGGCGGGGTTGCGGGACTGGAGGATCTGAAGATTCTTTTGAAGGCGGCCGCATCGACTCCGGGACTGGTCGGGGTCATTTCCGGCCGGGCGCTGTATGATGGTCGTCTGGATCTGCGGGCGGCTCTGGCGCTGCTGGCGGCGCGCACGGGGTGACGCGCACCGCAACGTGCAGGGCATGGGCACCCCCGCCCATCATCACCCCCTTCAACGGGCTGACGTCGTCGTAATCCCGGCCCCAGGCCAGGGTGATGTGTTCCAGGGTGGGCAGGACATCGTTGGTGGGATCAAGATCAACCCACCCCACCGCCGGCACATGCACGGCCACCCAGGCGTGGGAGGCATCGGCCCCGATCATCGGTGCCGGCGCCCCTTCCGATGTTGACGGCGCGACACGGCAGGTATGCAGATAGCCCGAGACATACCGTGCCGCAAGGCCCATGGCGCGGCAACAGGCGATCTGCAAATGGGCGAAATCCTGGCACACCCCGCGCCGCTGCCGCAAAACCTCGGCCAGGGGCGTTGCCAGGGTGGTTGCCGCCGAATCATAGGTGAAATCGCGATGGATGCGGTGCATCAGGTCGATGGCGGCGGCCAGAATCGGGCGACCAGGCGGAAACGAGGATCGGGCATAGTCCTCGACGGCCGGCAGGGTCGCGATGAAGGGGGAATCGAACACATACCGGCACGCTTCCAGGGTATCGGGGGAAAGGTCGGAGGCAAGCCATTCCCGCACCTGGTCCCACGGCGACGTGGTTTCGGCATATGGCAGAACCGGCGCCCGAACCGTGACCAGGCTGACCGATTCCACTTCAAGAGACCGGTGCCTCTCCTCAAGGGTAAAGAATAGAACAGGGTTGCCGAAACAATCGGTACGGGCCGAACGATGCGAAGGCTCCGGCCTGACCCGCACCCCGCTTTCGTGCACGGTTTGCGTGACACGGGCACGCGGCATCAGGTGTGCCGCATGATGCGAGGCGGTCACCGGCAGGGCGTAGTCATACGTGGTGACGTGGCGGCTGGCATAGATGATGGTCACGGCACGCGCGCGCCCTGCAACATGGGAAAGGTTTCCGCCGCGTGGGCGAAATACTGACGGCCCAGGATTTCCGGAAGCGTTTGCAGCCGTAACCGCAAATCCTGGCACAGACCACCAATGATAACCCGCGCAGTGGTCGTGGATAAATCCTCGAAGTCGAGCGTGCGCACCGTTGCAAGCATGGTGATGACGGCTTTCTGTTCTTCCGTAACGCCATCGGAAACGCCGATGGCGTTCATGTGTTCCTGCAAGGCGGCAAGCTGGAAGGCGAGCGAGCGGGGATTGCTTTCATCGCACAACAACAGATCCGCAACCGGCACCAAGGCCAGCGGTGCCAGATAGCGGGTGCGATAGGTCATCATGCTGTCGGAAACGCCCAAGGCCACATCAAGCGCCGGACTGTCCTCGATCATTCCAGCGCTGACCGTTCCCATCAACAGATCCAAAACGTGCAAGGCTCGCTCCACGCGGCGCCCGGCATCGAGGAAACGCCACGACAGGCCGCGGGTCATGTTCTCCATGACGAGGCCGCTCAAGGCCTCCGTCATCTGGATGATCTCGTTCAGGTTCAGAAGGGTTTCATCGAGATCGTCCCCTCCGCCATCGCCCGCTCCGCCGCGGATTGCTTCCGTCAGCCGGTGGATGGCGCGCCAGGTGTCAAGCGACAACCGGTCGCGCACCACTATGGCCACCCGTTGTAAATGGCCAATGGTTCCGCACAGGCCGACCGAATGGTCTGGCGTGAAATTAAAGCGGATCATTTGCCGGATCAGGGTTTCCGTCTCCCCTCTCCCCTCCCCGCCCGGGTGCCCGAGTCGGGCGAGCAGGCCAAGCGCGACGGTCAGTTCTTCTTCCTGTCCCAACCCGGCCCCTTCAAGCTGACGGGCCAGCGCCGCCCGCAGGATGCGGGTGATCAGCTCGCTTCGTTCCAGATAGCGGCCCATCCAGAACATATTGTCGGCCACCCGCGAAGACAGATCGCGCGAGCCGCGGACCGGCTTGATCGGAATGCCGGAGGGCCGCAGCAAGGTCACCGGCTCGACCGGCTTTTCCGAAAGAATCCAGGTGTCCTTGCTGGTGCCGCCGTGCTGCATGGAAACAGTGGAAAGGTTCTCATCCGACGCCACCCGGGTCAACCCCCCCGGCATCACCGCATATCCCGCGCCATGGGCCGCAAGGTGCATGCGCGTGACCACCGGACGCGATTCGAGTCGATCGTTATTCCACACCGGCGCCGTGGACAGACTCACCATTTCCTGTGCCACATAATTGTACGGTCGAGCACGGATGCGGGCGATCATTCCGGCCCGCTCCTCCCGGGACAACACACAGCCACAGACCGGTTGGGCCAGCGAGGGCACCAGAGGGCGAACGCACAGATGTTCCAGATTGGCCAGCACATGGTTCCGTTCCTGGGCCTGACCGCACCACCAGGTGGCGACCGATGGCATTTTCAGATCCTCACCCAAAAGGACACGGCACAGACCCGGCAGAAAAGCCAACAATGCGGCGTTTTCCAGAATCGATGCTCCAAGGCCGTTGGCGAGACTGACCGTGCCGGCCCGCGCCGCCTGCACCAGACCGGCGATGCCAAGCGAGGAATCGCTGCGCAATTCCAGGGGATCACAATAGCTGTCATCGGTGCGACGGATAATGACATCCACCTGACGTAGGCCATTGAGTGTCTTCAGATACACACGACCCCCACGGGTCGTCAGGTCTTCACCCTCAACGAGGTTGATCCCCAGGTAACGGGCAAGATAAGCGTGCTCGAAATAGGTTTCATTGTAAGGACCGGGGGTATACAGCACGATCCGTGGCAGGTCGTTGTGGCGCGGTGACAGGCGCAAAAAGGTTTCCTGCACCTTCAGAAAGAACGGCGCTAAGCGCTCGACCTGCATGTGCTTGTAGATATCGGGATGGATGCGCGCGGTGATGATACGGTTTTCCAGCGCATAACCGGCCCCCGACGGCGCCGCGGTACGGTCTCCGATCACCCACCAGCGCCCATCGGGAGAGCGGGCAAGGTCGGCGGCATACAGCACGAGAGAAGGCGCCGTGCCGTGCAGGGGATACAGGAAACCAGGGTGTCCGAACACCACGGCAGGCGGCAGGAATCCTTCTTTCAGCAGTTTCTGATCGCTGTACAAATCGTGCAGAACAAGATTCAACAGGGTGGCGCGCTGAATCAAGGCATCCTCGATCTCCCGCCATTCCGCCGCGGCGATCAGGAAGGGGATAGGGTCGAACTCCCACGGGCGATCAACGCCGGCCTTATCACCGTACACGTTATAGGTGACGCCATTGTCGCGAACCAGCCGCACCCCCTTTTCGTGCCGCGCCGTCATTTCACCTTCAGGCAGGGCGGACAGGTCGGCGAGAAACGCGGTCCAATGGGGGCGGAGATGACCATCCTGCCGCATCATTTCATCGAAAACCCTGTGCATCGCCGGATAGTGGAGCCGGGCGGTGGGGGGTTGTGACATATGCGACAAAATGGCGTGCGGCATTCTGGGACCTTGATGGTATGGCGCTGTCAATGACTCCCGATGGTACTACACGTGTGGTGCTATACTTATGGCACTGCACGTATGGCACTAAATTTCTAGCAACAACCGGGC
Source organism: Rhodospirillaceae bacterium (assembly GCA_009773045.1). Classification (GTDB taxonomy): domain Bacteria; phylum Pseudomonadota; class Alphaproteobacteria; order Rhodospirillales; family Rhodospirillaceae; genus WOUV01. Next base: position 5,804 of record WOUV01000029.1, read on the forward strand.
CGGTTCCTCGATGCACTCCTTGACCCGCACAAGGAACGATACCGCCTCGCGGCCATCGATGATTCGGTGATCATACGACAACGCCACATACATCATGGGCTTGGCTTGAATCGACCCGTCTGGCATCACGACCGGACGCTGTTGTATTTTGTGCATGCCAAGAATGGCGGACTGGGGCGGATTCAGAATCGGCGTGCTCAGCAACGAGCCATAGACGCCTCCGTTGGTGATGGTGAAGGTGCCACCACTCAAATCCTCGATCTTCAGCGTTCCGTCCCGCGCTCGTTGTCCCAGGCCGGCGATTTCGGCCTCAAGGGCGGCGAAGGATTGAAGATCGGCATCCCGCACCACCGGCACGACCAGCCCCTGTGCCGTGCCCACGGCCACCCCGATATGGTAATAGTTCTTGTAGACGATGTCCGCGCCGTCGATTTCGGCATTGACGGCGGGAAACGCTTTCAGGGCGGCGACGCACGCCTTGGTGAAGAACGACATGAAGCCAAGCCGGACCGTATATTTCTTTTCGAAGGCCCCGCGATGGCGGTTCCGCCAGGCGGTCACTTCGGTCATGTCCACCTCGTTGAAGGTGGTCAGCATGGCGGCGGTGTTCTGGGCTTCCTTCAGGCGGGTGGCGATCCGCTGGCGCAGCCGTGTCATGCGCACCCGTTCCTCGCCCCGCGAAGACGGCGGCACAGGCGCCACGGAGGGCGCCGTACCATCATGGAGCGCCACGGAAGGGGCCACACCATCATGGGGCGCCGCGGAGGGCGCCGCACGACCATCAGCCTTGGCCCTTTCCTGAAAGGTGATCACGTCTTCCTTGGTCAACCGCCCGCCACGACCGGTGGCGGGAAGGACGGCGGGGTTCAGGTTCTGCTCGGTCACCATACGGCGCACGGCTGGCGAAAGAACGCCTTCTGGTGGTAGCGCGACGGGCGCAACAACGGGGTGGGGGGGTTCCCGGACACCGGACGCCCCTTCGGTGAGGATCCCAAGGACAGCCCCCACGGCCACGGTTTCCCCCACGGCGGCCTTGATTGCCGTCAGAGTGCCACTTTTCGGGGCTGGCACTTCGACCGTCACCTTGTCGGTTTCAAGTTCGACAAGCGGTTCGTCGGCGACAACGCCGTCCCCTGCCGCCTTGAACCACTTCGCGACCGTCGCCTCGGTAACGGATTCGCCCAAAGGCGGCACCTTGATTTCGACAAACAGAGCAGACATGGCACCCCTCGGCATTCTCAACCAGGCATCGGCACTGCACCAGGTTCGGTCAGACGCCGGAAGGGCTGAACGATGTCCGCCGCTTCCCAGCGCAAGGCCTGTTCGACCAGCAGCGCCTGTTCCTCAAGATGGCGGCGCAACAGGCCCGTCGCCGGGGAGGCCGAAGCCTTGCGCCCAGCGTAAACCGGGCTTCGCTGACGATGCCCCAGTTCCTCCAGTAAATAGTGCAGGCGTCGATCGACATGAACGAACGCTCCTTGGTTGGCCGGTTCTTCCTGGCACCACACGACTTCGGCGTTGGGATAACGGACCAGGTGTTCTTTCAGGCTGACTTTCGGCCAGGGGTAAAGCTGCTCCACACGCACGAGGACCACGTTTTTCAATCCCAATTCCGTCCGCCGCTGCATGAGATCATAATAAACCTTGCCACTGCACAGCACAACCCGGCGCACCTGTGCGGGGGGCACGAGTGCGGCGCTTTCCCCCAGCACCCGCTGAAAGTGCGAATTGGGACCGAAGGCGGAAAGGGGCGAGATACAGGCCTTGTGCCGCAACAGGGATTTTGGCGTGAATACGATCAGGGGTTTGCGAAAATTGCGCCGCACCTGTCGTCGCAGTAGATGGAAAAAATTGGCCGGCGTGGTCGGGGTGCAGATCTGCATGTTGTCTTCGGCGGCCAGTTGCAGATACCGCTCCGGCCGGGCCGAGGAATGCTCCGGTCCTTGACCCTCAAGGCCGTGGGGTAGGAACACGGTCAACCCCGACAGCCGCAGCCACTTCGATTCGCCCGAAGCGATGAACTGATCGAAAATCACCTGGGCGCCGTTGGCAAAATCGCCGAACTGCGCCTCCCATATCACGAGCGCCGTCGGCATCGCGAGGGAATAGCCGTATTCGAACCCAAGAACCGATTCCTCGGACAGCGGGCTGTCGATGACCTCGAACAACGCCTGCCCCGCGCGGATGTGGTTGAGGGGCACATAGGACGATTCGTTTTCCTGATCCACCAGCACCGCATGCCGTTGAGAAAAAGTCCCCCGCCCGCTGTCCTGCCCCGACAGGCGCACCGGCGTTCCCTCCACCACAAGGGTGCCGAAGGCAAGGGCTTCGGCGGTGGCCCAGTCGATCCCTTGGCCGGTTTCCAGCATGCGCCGCTTGCCATCAAGCTGACGCAGGATCTTGGTGTTGATTGCAAAGCCGGGCGGCGGCGTTGAAAGGGCGCGGCCCACATCCAGCAGCACATCGGTCGAAACGTCGGTTGCGTCCTGACGCAGTTCTTCCTCGCCGGTTGCCGCCATCAGACCGCTCCACACGCCTTCCAGCCAGTCGGCCTTGTTGGGGCGATAATGAGCGGCGCTTTCGTATTCCTCCTCCATGCGGGCGCGGCACCGGGTGATCATGGCCTCCGCCTCGCCCGGAGGCACCAGATTGCCTTGCGCCAGCCGTCCGGCATAGATGTGCCGCGTCGTGGGGTGGGCGGTGATTCGTTTGTACATGATCGGCTGGGTGAAGCCCGGTTCGTCGGCCTCGTTATGACCCTGGCGACGATAGCAGATCATGTCGATGACCGCATCGGCCATGAACTCTTGACGGAACTCGGTCGCGATGCGGGCCACATGCACCACCGCTTCCGGATCATCGCCGTTGACATGGAAAATGGGCGCCTGCACCCCCTTTGCCACATCCGACGGATAGGGGCTGGAGCGGCTGTATTGTGGCAGGGTGGTAAACCCGATCTGGTTGTTGATGATGACATGGAGGGTGCCGCCGGTGCAGTAGCCTTTCAACCGCGACAGACCAAAGCATTCGGCAACCATGCCCTGCCCCGCAAAGGCGGCGTCGCCATGCAAAATGATTCCCATCACCGCGTCCCGGGCGATCGTACCCCCGCGCAGGGCCTGATTGGCCCGCACCTTCCCCAGCACAACCGGATCGGCGGCCTCCAAATGCGAGGGATTGGCGATCAGGGACACATGAACGGTCTTGTCGTCAAAGGTGCGATCGGCCGATGTGCCCAGATGGTATTTGACATCGCCCGATCCTTGCACGTCTTCAGGATTGGCCGGGTTGCCCTGGAATTCCGAAAAAATGGCGTGGTAGGGTTTTTTCAACACATGGGCAAGCACATTGAGCCGCCCGCGGTGAGACATGCCCAAGACCACGTTGTTGATGCCAAGCTGGCTGCCACGTTTCAGAATTTGTTCCAGGAGCGGGATCAGCGACTCGCTTCCTTCCAGGCCGAAACGCTTGGTGCCAACGTATTTGGTGTGCAGGAAATGTTCAAACTCCTCGGCCTCGGTCAAACGTTCAAGAATGGTGCGCTTGCCAAGATCGGTAAACTCGGTCTGGTTGCGGATGCTTTCGATCCGGCGCTGAATCCAGGCTTTCTGGTCGGGGTCCTGAATATGCATGAACTCGACACCGATGGACCCGCAATAGGTGGTGCGCACGGTTTCGATGATGTGTCGCAGCGTGGCCGTTTCCAGACCAAGCACGTTGTCGATGAAAATATCACGGTCAAGATCGGCTTCCGTGAAGCCATATGTACGATAGTCCAATTCCGGATGATAGCGTTCCCCTTGCAATTCCAGAGGGTCCAGATTGGCGATCAGATGGCCACGCACCCGATACACCCGGATCATCATCAGGGCACGGATCGAATCAAGAGTGTGGCGTCGAACATGTTCCGAAGACACCTGTTCCGGAGATGCTTGGCACGGGGGCGGTTGGGGCGCAAGAACCGTGGTCCCAGAGGGTGCCCACGACGCCCCGTGCAAATCGGCCAGAACACCGGAACTGTCATCCTTCAGACCGTCGAAAAAACGGCCCCATTCTGAATCGACGGAAGACGGTTCCGAAAGATGACGGTAATACAGTTCGGCCAGAAACGTCGCGTTCGTCCCAGAAAGAAACGTCTCCACATTCCGTTCCATCAACAGCTGGCGCGGTTTGCCCGCACCCCCCTCGATTCAGCCGCGCATGGCCTTCACCATGGTGCTCCCCAGGGCCGCCGGCGATTCCGTCACATGAACGCCGGCACCGCGCAACGCCTCGAACTTGTCGGCCGCCGTGCCCTTGCCGCCGGAAATGATGGCCCCGGCATGCCCCATGCGCCGTCCGGGCGGAGCGGTGGCCCCGGCAATGAAGCTGACCACCGGCTTTTTCACCTTGTTCCGCTTGATGAAATCCGCCGCGTCTTCCTCTGCCGTGCCGCCGATTTCGCCGATCATGACGATTCCTTCGGTTTGCGGATCCGCAAGGAACGCCTCCAGACAGTCGATGAAATTGGTGCCGTTCAAAGGATCGCCCCCGATGCCGACACAGGTGGACTGCCCAAGGCCGGCGGCGGTGGTTTGCGCCACGGCCTCATAGGTCAGGGTGCCGGAGCGGGAAACAACGCCGATCTTGCCTTTCTGGTGGATGTGGCCGGGCATGATCCCGATCTTGCATTCCCCCGGCGTGATGATGCCCGGGCAGTTGGGACCGATCAGGCGGCTTTTGGTCTGCCCCGTCAGGGCGCGTTTCACCCGCAGCATGTCGGCAACCGGAATGCCTTCGGTGATGCAGACGATCAGGGGAATCTCGGCGTCCACGGCTTCCAGGATGGCATCGGCGGCAAACGGCGGCGGAACATAAATGACGCTCGCGTTGGCTCCGGTCGCCGTCCTGGCATCGGCCACGGTGTCGAAGATGGGCAGATCCAGGTGCTTGGTGCCGCCCTTGCCGGGAGTCACGCCGCCCACCATTCGGGTGCCATAGGCGATGGCCTGTTCGGTGTGAAAGGTTCCTTGCGCACCGGTAATGCCTTGACAGATGACCTTGGTATCCTTGTTGACGAAAACGGCCATGTTATGCAGCCTCCCTGACGGCCTTGACCACCTTTTCGGCCGCATCGGCCAGGTTGTCGGCGGCGATGATGGGCAGTCCCGATTCGGTGATGATCTTCTTGCCCAGTTCGACGTTGGTCCCTTCCAGCCGGACCACCAACGGCACGTTGAGGCTGACCTCGCGCGCCGCGGCGACGACACCTTCGGCGATCACGTCGCACCGCATGATGCCGCCAAAGATGTTGATCAGAATGCCCTCGACATTCGGATCCGACAGGATCAGCTTGAAGGCGATCGCCACCCGTTCCTTGGTCGCGCCCCCGCCGACATCAAGAAAGTTGGCCGGCGAACCACCGTAAAGCTTGATGATGTCCATGGTCGCCATGGCAAGCCCCGCGCCATTGACCATGCACCCGATGGTGCCATCAAGGGTGATGTAGTTGAGCGAATGGCGGGCGGCCTCCAACTCGCGGGGGTCTTCCTCGTCCTCGTCGCGCAACTCCTCGACGTCCTTGTGCCGGAACAGGGCGTTGTCGTCGAAATTCATCTTGGCATCGAGGGCGATCACCTCCCCCGCAGGGGTGACCACCAGCGGGTTGATTTCGATCAGCGAGGCATCGAGATCCATGAACGCCTGGTACATGGCGGTCACGAACTTGACACAGGCATTGACCTGCTTGCCTTCCAGCTTCAGGCCAAAGGCGACCTTGCGGGCATGGAAGGGCTGGATGCCGGTGATGGGATCAATCGGCACCTTGACGATTCGTTCCGGGGTTTGTGCGGCGACCTTTTCGATTTCCATCCCCCCTTCGGTGGAGGCGATGAAGGTCACGCGGGAGGCGGCCCGGTCCATCAGTACCGACAAGTACAACTCGCGCGCGATGTCGCAGCCGGCTTCGATATAAAGACGCTTCACGGCCTTGCCGACCGAACCGGTCTGGTGGGTGACGAGCGTTCTGCCCAGCATCTGTTCGGCGTTGGCGCGCACATCCGCCACCGTTCGGGCCAGACGCACGCCGCCCTTTTCCCCGGCCTCGGGTTCCTTGAACTTGCCTTTGCCGCGACCACCGGCATGAATCTGGGATTTCACGACGAACAGCGGACCCCCAAGCTGTTGCGCCACCGATTCTGCCTCGTCGGGCGTATAGGCCACCATGCCGTTGTTGACCGCAACACCGTATTTTTTCAAAAGCTGCTTGGCCTGATATTCATGAATGTTCATAGATTGAGATCTCCCCCCGGATCATGCCGGTTGCATCATGCCCTTTGCCACATCGATCAGCGTGCGCACCGCCGCGACCGACTTGTCGAATGCCGCCTTCTCGTCGGCATTGAATTCAACTTCAATCACCCGCTCAACCCCACCGGCTCCGATCACCACCGGCACGCCGACATAAAGGCCGTTTACACCGTATTCTTTATTGCACCAGGCCGCGCAGGGCACGATGCGCTTTTTATCGTTCAGATAGCTTTTGGCCATAACGATGCCGGCCGTGGCCGGCGCATAGAACGCCGAACCGGTTTTCAGAAGCCCAACGATTTCAGCCCCGCCGTTACGGGTGCGATCGACGATGGCATCGATTTTGGCCTGGGTGGTCCAGCCCAACCGGACGCATTCCGGCAACGGTACGCCGCCGATGGACGAATAACGGATGAGCGGCACCATGGTATCGCCATGGCCCCCCAACACGAAAGCGCTGACGTCTTCGACCGACACCTTGAATTCGCCGGCCAGGAAGGTGCGGAAGCGTCCTGAATCGAGCACCCCCCCCATGCCGACGACCATGTTGGTCGGAAGGCCCGAGACCTCGCGCAAGACCCACACCATGGCATCGAGCGGATTGGTGATGCAAATGACAAAGGCGCCCGGACAGTGCTTCTTGATGCCCTCGCCGACCGCGCCCATGACCTTGGTGTTGATACCGATCAGGTCATCCCGGCTCATACCGGGTTTGCGCGGAACGCCGGCGGTGACGATCACCACATCGGCCCCGGCGATGGCGGTATAATCGCTGACCCCGGCCAGGTGGCTGTCAACATCTTCGATGGTGCTGGCCTGAAGAAGATCAAGCGCCTTTCCCGCCGGCAGGCCTTCAACGATGTCAAACAGCACAACGTCACCCAGTTCTTTCAGCATGACGAGGTGCGCCAGGGTGCCGCCAATATTGCCACCCCCGATCAATGCGATCTTTCTACGTGCCATACAGGTTTCCCCCTACAGAAAATTTCGCGTTCTTCGCCCATTGGTCCGACCCGACTTGAGACCATACGTCACGGGACAGCCCCAACGGGCCGCCTAACCTGCCGTGATTCGTATCTGATGGCAAATGGAATGTGGGGATATCGCAGGGTGATCGGCTGAAGGAAAAGAGACAGCGCTGACCCTGGCACAAAAGAAGACGATCGAGCCGTTCCATTCCCCAACACCTTCACAACGGCTCGTGTTTGGTGGCCTCGATGTCAAACAGAATACCCAGCATGCGCCGATGGAACAAGGTCGTCCGCTCACACGAAATCCCCTCGGCAAGGGGCGGCAGACGGGCGATTTCTTCCCGCTGATCCAGAAGGGCAAGCGCCCAGCCTTTTGCCACCTGCTCTCCCATCACGGCCGGCAGGGTATCCAGCACAGGATCACAGTCCACGTCATAGAAAACCGGCTCTCCCCCCTCCCCCACAACGAACAGCAAAAGAACCCAGCGGCTTCCCAGGGCCAGAACGATCTCTCCTTCAACCACCCACGCCCGAATTAGCCGCCCCGGCACGATGGGAGCCAGCAGAACCGGCGCCTGTGTGTCCTGCACCAGGGCCAGGCATTGGCGCTCCCGAAACCTCTGCCAGCTTCCCCGTCCCGTTGCTGGACGCCAGAGCAGATCGTTACGGGTGGCAAGAAGCGCGCGTTCTTCCTCGTGCTCATTGGTCAGGGTCACGGGGGGCACGGCCAATCCCGCCCGGTGCAGGGCAAGAAGCTGGGAGAGTTTGGCAAAGGCGCGTTCATGCACTCCGGGCGGGTTGAACAAACGAACGCCCACGGCATCCAAGCGGCGGAACAGACTGACACGATAACTGTGTTGTTGCTGACGCAAGAGATATTCCGCCTGCCACAGGGACCAGTCCTGCTCGTCGTTTTCCGACGCCAGGGCCGGCTCTTCATGGCGGAAACCAAACACGCCCGCCGTCCGCAAGGCCGCAAGGTCTTGCGCCTCCCACCACAGATGATGTGCGGCGATCCCGGTTTTTGGACGATCGGCGAAAGTGATGTCGAAAGAGACCGCGGCGCCGGGTGCCAATGTCTCAAGCTGGGTCGCGACCATGCGCGCCGTTCGGTGCCTTTGGGGTGCAAACAGACCGACACTGTTCAAATCTGCCTCCTCTATTGGAGACCGTGTCTCGATGCCGTAAATCAGTCCCGCGAAGGAGCGAAATAATGCAAGAGCGCGGTCAGCGCCGTCACCCGTTTCCGTTCGAAAGACGTCGCCGCCACCCGCTCGCCATAGGCCGCGGCCAGGACACCCTCGGCGGCCAGCAAACGCCCTTCCGCCTGCTTGTTCTCGACCGTCGCGCTGATATGGGACAGCCATGCATTGAGAAGACGGCGGGCCGTCGTAATAACCTCGTTCTGTGTCACATCGCCTCCCACATCCAAACGGTGCAGCAGCTTGGCATGGGCGGTTGCGTAACGATCCACTTCCCGAGGGCATCACCGATGCCGCGCTCCATGTCCGCCCGCACCTCTTCAAGGGCCAGCGTGCGGTCGTTGACCTTCATCGTCGCGGTCGTTGCCGCCGCCTCCGCCGGCACATTGCCCCAGGGCCGGGAGTAACGGAGTCCCCCTGCGAGTCGCAGGGTATCCGGGCGGGCGACACGGGCCAGGTCGAATGGCCCTTTGTATCCATAGGTAGACCCGTTCTGCTGGGAAACCGCGCGGGTGTTGAACTGGACATCGGGCCGGGTACGGTTTTCCGCCACATCCCGGTCAAGCCAATCGATCCGTTGCGCGGCCTGTTCGGCCAGCAAACGGGGACGGTTTGCGGTCGCCAGCCGCAAGGCTTCCTCCTCGGTGGTGCGCAGCCAGCGCGTTGCGGCAAGAAGGGCCTGATAGCCATAGGGCAGCGCCACCGACTCCGTGATGAGCGCCGGGTCGTCGCTGATGTATTCAATTAGCCGGGAGGACGCCGCGACATAATTCGCGCGGGCATCCTCCACCTGCAAGCGGGCCTTGGCCTCCTCGGCATCGCTCAGGGCCTTGTCATAGACCGTTGCCCGTTCAAGGGCGAAGCGCCGATCGACACTCGAAGCCAGTTCGGAAACGAGCTTCAGGTTCTCCTCCGCTGCGAACAACCCCTCCAGCGCCTCCACCAGGGACCAATAGGCGGAATCAACCTGGGAAAGAATCTGGTTGACGGTCTCTTTCAACTGAAGATCGGTACGGGTTTGTTGAAGCCGGCTTCGCGTGATCGCGGCTTCGGCGGTGGCCAATTCCCCAAAACCAGCGGCGAACGGCGCCGGTCCGGACAGAGCCAGCGTGACGTCAGAGGACCAATGCCCATTGTCATAATAACGGTCATTGGCGTAATTGACCTTCTTGTCCCGGGTTTGGGTCATGAGGGTCAAGGAGGGTCCCCACGGCAACTGTTGTTGCAGGGTGACGGTATAGCGCATCTGGCGGGGCGGTCCTTTTTTATCGTCCGAACTGGCCTTGACCTCGTCCGGACGCGGAGCTTCCGCGTCGAAATGCCGGAAGACTATGGCCTTCAGTTCATCTGAAAACCTGCCAAATTGATCCACGTCATAATTCGGATTATTCCCGCCGAAGAACTTTTTGAGGCCCACCAGGCCGATTCGCGACCGCAGGCGCGTATCGCTCATGCTATAATCCACGGAGAGGTCGAGGGAGGGCGTGAACAGCGCTTTGGCCTCCTGCAAGGCGGCGGCGGCTTTTTCCGGTTCGATCCGCGCTCCTGACAGAGCCAGATTGTGTTTGAGCGCCGCATGGCTGGCCTCTTGCAGAGTGAGAGGAAGGGCGCGGCGGCCGGCGAGGCGTGCCCAAGCCCCCGAATCGGCACCCGTCAGAAACGGCTCGATCAGGGCATGGCGTGCTCTTTCCTCCGGGGAAGGCTGCACGGAGGTCTGTTCGGCCACGGCCCGGGCCATGGCCGCCGCATGGCCCCGCACATCTGAATCAACCGTTTCCGCCGCAACGATCACGCCCTCATAGGAAATATTTCCTGAATGGGAAGTTTTTCCGTCATGGGAAATCTCTCCGTTATGGGAAACATTTCCGGCGCCATCCATCGGCCCCGCCACGGTCAACGGCACCGGGCACGCGCCATAAACCAATCCGGTCAGCAGAGGGAACCACAGGGAGCGGCGCGCATATCGATTCGCACGCCGGCTCACGGATTTCACGGATTTCATGGATGCACTCATGGGCGGGCCTCCTTCGCGGCGAACTGATCGACAAGGCCAAGGGTTTTCAGCCCGGAAATACGCTGGCGATCCATTTCCGTTTCCGCCGTCCGTTCACCAAAGCGGTCGACCAACGCCCCGGCGGCCCCCAGCAAGCGCGCCTCGGCCTGTTTGGCCGCCACCATGGCCTGGACATGCGCTTTTTCCGTTTCCAGAAGTTTGATCAGCTTTTCCGTCAATTCGTATTCGGTCACCCGCCGCTCGTCCTGATACTGTTTTGCCCGGTCGAAGACCATCTGTGCCGACTCCTTGCCCCGGCGGGTGATTTCAACCCGGGCGCGCGCGCTCCGCACGGCGGTGCCCGCATCCCGCAACTCGTTGTCGAGAGCGAGTTCCGTCGCATCCCGCAGCAGGGCCTGCTGCCGCTCGCCGGCCTCCGCCTGGGCGCGCGCGGCGTGAACAGCGCGCTCCCCCAGCGTGGTGACATAGCCGATTCCGAGCGTGGTGGTGACGGAATCCGGATTGAAAAGGTTGGTCAGGGAATCCTCGAAATGCCGGTAACCGAACAGGGCGCCGTTCTGGCTGAACTGCACGGCGGCGTTGGCCCGAATGTCGGGATTGGTCTGACGATCCCGCGCCTCGAGGGTTGCGGCCATCGTCATGACCCGCACCACGGCCTGGCGGTAGGCGGGATTGTCGCGCACTCTGGAAACATCCTCCACCCGCTCTTCCGGCTGGGCCAGCAGGGCGGTGAAACCGACCGGCTGCAACGGCACGCGTTCCTTCAGGTCAAGAGGGATTCACGCAGACGGTTCGCCACCGTGAAATAGCCCTGGATGGCGGTCTCATAGGCGCTGGCAATGCCCGCAACCTGGGCCTCCACCTGCGCCCGATCCGATTCCGTGATCTACCCACGTTCGTAAAGGTTGGCCGTGTGGGCGTCGAGATCGGTTGCGGCTTTTTTCATCCGGTCGGCGATTTCAACCTGCGATACGGCATTCACCAGTGCCCAATAATCGCTTTCCACCTGGCGCAAGGTTTCGTTCACGACGGCCTTCATGCCAAGGCCTTGGGCCTCCAGGGCATGTTCGGCAATCGTCCGGGTCAGATTGGGTTCATAACCAACGCCGAAGGTACGGGTGAACGGCAGCGGCAGGATCGTCTGCACCCCGATTCCCATGGTCCAGGGACGGTCATAGGGATCGGAGGTCAACAGGGCGCTCGCCGTTTTCACCGTGTAATAGCTGTCCTTGTAGCGGGTACGGAGCGTGAAAGTGACCTCCTGCCCCCACGGCAGCCGCTGGATCAATTGCCCGGTCAGGGTGTGGCTTGTGGCATCGAA
>WOUV01000030.1 GCA_009773045.1 Rhodospirillaceae bacterium
CACGATTTGAGTCCCCCTTCCATCAAAGCCAGACCCCTTGAATCACACGCAGATTCGTGCCGTCAACAACCCATTGCGCTAAACTGATAGATGGTCAGGTCCATTGGCTTTTCCGTTTTCGTTTTTTCAAGCCTTGGCAATCTTGTGAATTTCGGCCTTTTGACCGCCTTCACCCTGATCATGGCGCTTCTCGCCGATTTTTTCCTGACGCCCGCCCTGATTGCCGGAATGCCTGAAAGGAAAGGGACCACACCATGATTCCACGATATCTTCTGCTGTTCATGTGTGTCGGCCTCCTGACGGCGCGCGCCTCCTTTGTGCACGCCGCCCCCCCGGCGCGCGACATCATGCAGCAGGTGAACGACCGCGACGACGGCGACAACGGCATCAGCGATCTTGAAATGGTCCTCGTGGATAGAAACGGCCACGAACGGCATCGCCGGATCCGCAGCCATACCAAGGATCAAGGCAAGGACAAACACCGCATCATGTTCTTCCTGGAGCCGGCGGACGTGAAGGACACCGCCTTTTTGACCTATGACTATGACGCCGTGGAGCGGGACGATGATCAATGGCTGTACTTGCCGGCCCTACGCAAAAGCAAACGCATCGCCTCTAGCGACACGTCCGGCAGCTTCATGGGGTCCGACTTCAGTTATGCGGATATGACCCGCAAGAACCTTGATGCCTACGACTTTCGCCTCGTGAAGGAGGAGGAGGTGCGTGGGGCGAAAACCTGGCTGATCGAGGCCGTCCCCAACACCGAAAAGGAAATCACCGAAACCGGCTATACCAAATCGCTTCTGTTCGTACAGCAGGACACCTTCATGGTGGTCCGCGTCGTGCACTGGGTCAAGGACGGCAATCGTCTCAAATATCTTGATACGCCACGGATCGAACGGATCGATGGCATATGGACCGCAACCGAAATGACCATGACCACCAAACACGGTCAGACGACCGAACACCATACGATCATGCGTTTTCACGACGTGCGTTACAACCAGTCCCTGCCCGCCGACATGTTCAGTGTTCGCCGGCTGGAACAGGGATCGTAATGCCGTTGCACCGCGTTCTTGCCCTGCTGGCTGTCTTCTGGACCGCGACGGCGGCAGCGGAGGAGGCCCGGGCTGGAGGCGGTGCTGGAAGGGTTTGACGTCCCCGCCGCCACGGCGGGCGGGGGGGAGGGATCGCGCCAGGCGCCCATCAGCGGGACGCTCACCACGTCTGCCGCATACAACTTCAACCGCGACGCCGCCTCTGTGGACCATCACAACTACCGCGGTCTTTCACGTCTGCGGCTGAAACTGGGTTTGGAAATGGATGTCGAACCTGCTCCGGACTGGCAGACCCACGCCAGCGGCCATGCGTTCTACGATGCGTTCTATGCCCTGCGGGGCCGCGAGGACTTCCCCGGTGCGACCCTCGAGGCGATGGAACGGAGCATTGAACCTGGCGAGGCGTGGCTGCGGGGTCGGCTCGGCTCCTGGGGGGATCTCAAACTGGGGCGTCAGATCATGGTCTGGGGCCGATCGGATACCTTGCGGGTCACGGATGTGCTCAACCCTCTGGATAACCGGGAACCGGGACTCACCGACATCGAGGATGTGCGCCTTCCCCTCACCATGGCGCGCATCGACTTTTATGCAGGGTCCTGGAATCTGTCGGCGCTCGCCATCGGCGAGATTCGGTTCAACGAGAACCCGCCGTTCGGAGCCGATTTCGCAACGCGCGCCACGCCGCCTCCGGCGGAATCGATTCCCTCCAGCTTCGGCAGCAATACCGAGCACGCGCTTGCCCTCAATGGCATCTTTTCAAGGTTGGATCTGTCCTTTTACTGGGCCATGGTGCACAATGACCAGCCCTATCAGACGACTTTCCCCTTTGCCATGCGCCATGCGTGGCTTTCCATGGCCGGTTTCGCGGGGAACATGACCCATGGCAACTGGCTTTTGAAAACCGAACTGGCCCGCTTTGACGGGCTGCGCTTGAACGGAGCAACAACGGCACAGCGGCGCACGGACCTTCTGCTGGGCCTTGAGTATTCCGGGGTGCCGGATCAGACGGTATCGGTGGAGGTGGTCAATCGCCATCTGCACGGCACGGTGCCCGCCGGAAACCAGGAAAACAGAATCCAGACGGCGGTGCGTTATCAGGGCAATTTTCACCACGGGCGGCTGCATGCGGTTGTTCTGAACACCACAAACGGCCCTGGGGGAGGTGGATTTCTCCGCGCTTCGCTTGCTTATGACGTGCGTGACGCCCTGACGCTGACCGGCGGGGTGATGGTATTCCATGGCGGCGACCTTGACGACCGCGATCGGATCTTTGCTGAAATGAAATACAGCTTCTAAGGCCGCTCCTCAAACATTCCAGCACTGGAGTGCGGCAGGAGGTGCTGTCTTGTTCTGTGGTGGGGGTGCGGCACCCTACAACAACTTGACCAGTGCGGCGATGACCGCCGTTTGCGCCAGCAATAAACCGATGACCCACTTCAGGATATCTGTTTTCTGATCAGACAATTTGGCATCCAGGCGCGATTCCAGCGCGTGTAAGGCGGCATCGATTTTCGCTTCCAGCCGCAGGCTCTCGGCTTTGGACTCCGCCCGCACGGCGGCGATATCAGCTGTCAGCCGCTGTGCCGTCTCATGCATCTCGGTTCGCAAGGACTGAGCCGTCTCATGCATCTCGGTCTGCAAGGACTGAGCCGTTTCATGCATCTCGGTACGCAACGCTTGTGCCAACTCGTGCATATCGGCCTTCGTGGCCGCTTCCAGCCGGGCGATATCGGCCCTGGTGGCGAGATCGGAATCAAGCGCGGCCTCCTTGACCGCCTCGGTAATGGCATCGGCGTGGTTTTCCTGAATGCCGGCGTTCCGCAGGTGGCGAGCGAATTTCAGGGTGTCGAAGGCAACGGCAATGGGCATAGAAAAATCCTCTGTTTATTCTCATCCAGTATAGGCCGTGCCGGCGTGCACGTCAACGCCTTGGAAATTGGAAAACAGGGCCATCGGGCGAGGGGATATCTTCCTCTCACTCCCCCCTCATGGGGAAAGGCTTTTAGAGATTCCTCTTGGAATCAATTCCATAATGAGAAGGGTTGAAGTCACAGTGCATACTCGGCAACCGGCGTGTAAACGGCGCCGCTGCGAGACAGGGTGCTGGAATAAAGGATGAAACGATCCACCGTAAAGGGGCCGGTCTGGAAGAGAGCATTCCCGGCAAGAACGTTTTGCACCCGCATCGAAGGCGCTTCCTTGAGGCGTGCAAGGGTGACGTGGGGCGTATAGCGATGCGAATCGGGTGCAAGGCCTGCTCTCGTCACGGCCCGTTCCACCTTGTCCCGCAAGGTCAGCAGGGCAGGATCGGGCCGTATCCCCACCCACAGGCTGTGAAGCCGGCGCCCATGGCCAAAGGTTCCAAGACCGGATATTTCAAGCGTAAACACCTCCCCCCGCACGGCCAGAAGGGCCGCATGGATATCCTCCGCCACATCCTCGGGCACCGCGCCGATGAAACGCACGGTGACGTGATAGAATAGAGACTCGATCCAGCGCGCCCCAGGCAGGCCGCAGGCCAGGGTATGCAGCCGGTCGCGCACGTCCCCTCCGGCAGGGGCAGGCCAACGAACAGACGGATCATGACGCCATCAGAAAATCGCGGATCAAACCGATCTGGTGCTCCTCTATCAAGGCCGGCGCATGGCCGCGGCCCGGGATTTCCACTACCTGAGCGCCGCTGGCTCCCATGCGTTCGGCGGTTTCCACCGTCAGCAGGTCGGACATCTGCCCCCGCAGCACCAGCACCGGGCAGCGCACCGCCTCCCACACGCTCCACACGTCCATGTCGGTCAGCGCCGCCGCTTGCAAGGCAAGGGTGATGCCATGGTCATAATTCAATCCATAACCGTTATCGGAACGTAGTCTGGTCATGGTGCGTGCCATCCGTTGCCATTGGGCATCCGTCAGGCGTCCAAAGGACGCATTCACCTGGCGCAGATAGGCCTCCGCCGCCGCCAGATCCGGAAAGATCGGTTCCTTGCACACGTATTCCCGGATTCGTTCGAGGGCTGCCTTGGGCACGAACGGTCCGACATCGTTCAGAACCAGACGGCGAATGGGGGAATGGGGCTGGGCGGCCAACAAAAGACCAATCAGCCCCCCCATGGATGTCCCGACCCAATCGACCTGTGGTGCCGCGCTACGGGCGATGAGCGCCGTTGCGTCGTTCTGGTACTGGCTGTGCGTGTAGCCCGTGGCATCGGCCAGCCAAGTGCTGTTGCCGCGCCCAACCATGTCCGGGCACAATACCCGCCAGTGATCGGACAAGGAAAGAGCGAGATCATCGAAGTCACGACCATTGCGGGTCAGACCATGGACGCAAATCAGCACGTTTTTATTATGGCCATCGCCCCACTGGGTATAGGCGATCGTGTGGAATCCCTTTGGTCCCAGCCCCAGAAAGGAACGTTCGCTCATGACCATGCTGTTTTCTCCCCCCGGGCGCACCCGATTGCCCTGATTGATCTCTTTGAGCCTTGAGCGTGACCGATCACGGCTCCCCTCAATGGTCCGCGGCCCTTCGGCGCGTCGCCGCCTTGCGGCGGCCCTTGGCTTGGCGACGCTGGGGGGGCGCCCTTTTTCAACCTCTTTTTCCCCCACGGACACAGGAAGACTTCCCTTTACCCTGGGCGATGCATCGTGTTGCCTTGCGCGCTTTGTTCCGGGCTGATACCCTTCTCAAAGGTGGCAGAGCGCGAGAACGACCCTGGATGATGATGAACCGAAGGCCGTGTTGACGCAACGGGGCACTTCTCAAAACCCTCCTCCGTGGGGGGAAGGGTTAGGTGGGGAGTGTCCCGGTCTTAAAAAGGGTGAGCGCGCCCCACGATCCCATCTGGCACGGGAGGCACGTGCCGCCAATGGCCAGGAGACCAGCCCAACGGTGGGGATCCTCGACAGCCCGATCCTTGGGCGGGGGACGTGGGGGTTAAAAACACCTTTCCGGCCAGAAATGGAGCCGAACACCGTTCCTCCAGGCGCCCCGACATACGGGGCCTTGCACGGGGCCTTGCCAAGAAACACCTCGTCCGCCGGATGCTGATTGGGCCACTGTCTTTTAAACTCTTTGCATCTTGCCGTGTGGGCATGATACTGGTTGCGCTTATTATGGTTCCGGAGACGACCAAGGGGGGCACACAATGTCGTTGATGACCTGGAATGACAGTCTGTCCGTTGGAATCACCGTGATCGATGACGATCACAAAAAGCTGGTTGCAATGGTCAATGACCTTTATGACAGCATGCAGGTGGGACGCAGCAAGGAAGCAACCGGCAGGGTATTGCAGGGCCTGATCGATTACACTCTGACCCATTTCGCGCGCGAGGAACGGTTTTTCGCCGAAACCGGGTATCCGGCAAGCACCACGCACAAACGGGAGCACGAGGATTTGACCCGGCAGGTCATCGATGTGCAAAAGAAATATAGTTCTGGCAGCAGTTCCATTTTGTCCGTGCAACTCATGGGATTTTTGAAGAACTGGCTGCTGAACCATATTCAGGGCAGTGACAAGGCCTACGCTCCGCATCTGCTCAGCAAGGGCATTCGCTAGAAAAATGTAAAACAGCGGGCGTGCGACGCTCCCCCCGGCACCTCAGGAGACAAAGGGGCATGGGGACCATGAATCCGTGACGGATATGGGGAATCGGCAAACAAAGGCCATGGTCGCTCCGTCGTCCCTGCTCCCGGCCGTATTGGCGGAGGGCGGAGGGCGGAGGGCGGAGGGCGGAGGACGGGAAATGTCCCGTGTGCCGTTACGGATCTTTTTACAGGGCGTGACAGGAAGCAACCGGTTCTGCCTGCCCCTGGAGGATGTGGTTCGGGTGTTTGCCCTGGTGTCGCTGCAATCCGTTCCGGGGGCGTCCGTCTTTTTGAAGGGTGTTGCGAACATCGGGGGCAGAAGTGTGCCCGTTGTCGATCTGGCGCAAAGAATCGGGTTGCCGTCCATGACGCGCTATACCCTTGAGACACCCATCGTTTTGTGTCAAACGGATGATTTCCTGATTGGCCTGATCGTCGAGACCGTGGCCGGTCTTGCCAGTTTCCGGGCCTGCGACATCCAGTTGGTGGATCTGTTCCAGGATCTGGACCGGAGCATGGCCGGAATCGCCGTCGTTGCCGGCCAGCAGACCATGGTCATTGACGTCCGCCGCCTGTTCGGTCCGGGCGCACGGCACGGGCAGGGGTCATGACGATTCCAACCCATACCCCCCTGGCCGACAGCCCCCTCGATCTTCTTTTGCTCTCCATTGTCACGGAGCGGACGGGAATCGTTGTCCCGCCCCATCAGAAGGAGCGGTTCCGCCTGCTGGTGGCCGAGGGGTGCCGGAAACTGGCCACCACTCTCGAGGGCTACATTGCCGCCTTGACCACGAGCGGACGCGATCATCCGGTGTTCCGGCATCTTGTGGAAGGCATCACCATCAATGAAACCTATTTCTTCCGTGATGAAACGCAAATCGCCTTCCTGCGTGATGTCTGGCTGCCGCACATCATCCACCGCCGTGGAACCGGGGAACAGCCGACGCTGCAAGTTTGGAGCGCCGCCAGTTCCTCCGGGGAAGAACTCTACACCATCGCCATGCTGTTGCATGACCTGCTGGGGGAAACGCTGAACCAGTGGACGCTCCGGCTGATGGGCACCGATATCGACGATGATGCCCTGGCCAAGGCGCAACGCGGCGTGTACACGAACTGGTCGTTCCGTTGCACACCGGAAAAAGACAGGGACCGCCATTTCCAACCGGTGCAGGACGGGTTTGCCGTGTGTCCGGCCCTGAAAGCGCTCACCACCTTCCAGCACCTCAATCTGGTGACCGATTCCTTTCCCGTGGTGACTCGCGATCTGTGGAATTGCGATCTGATCTTGTGCCGCAATGTTTTCATTTATTTCAGCCAGGATGTCGTGCGGCGGGTTCTGGCCAAACTGGCGGAATCGCTGGTGCCGGAGGGCATCTTGCTGCTCGGAGCCTCCGATGGGGTGAGCGACGAGGCGCCCGGCCTTGCCTTGTGTCATCATGGCAACGCTTTCTATTTCATGCGAGCCGAGTCGGCACTCCACTCCCCCGTCTCGCCAAAACGGCCCGCGCGCACCGTCGCCCCCCGTCCGCGCGGCGTGCCCCGTGCCCCCGCCGCGGGCGCCTCCTCCGGCGGATGCGACCGTTCCGGTGGCCGCGGAAACGACAGAGGACACACACAGGGAGCCGCCCCGCGGCACAGCCCTGGCCGCCGCCGGGCGAGGCGATTTCGCCACCGCATGGAAAGACATTATGGGCGCTCTTGCCCGTGCGCCGCACGATCCCCTGAACCACCTGACGGCCGGCACCATTCTGGTTGAGCAAGGAGACATGCACAGGGCCGAGGAACATTTACGCAAGGCGTTGTACCTTGACCGCCATCTGGTGGAAGCGCATTTCCGCCTTGGCCATCTTCTTCTGGTGTCGGGACGTGTTGAAGCGGCCCGCAAAAGTTTGGAAAATGCCCTGCGCATGGCCCGCCACCATCCCGCCGCGGCGGAAGTGCCTGGGGACGACGGCATGACCTATGGCCAACTCGCGGAAATCCTGAAGACGGAGCTGCAACGGCTCAAGGACGGCGGAACGGAAGGAAGAACCCATGCCAAACCCTGATCCGCTTCCATCGGTTGCCACCCCCCAAACGCCCTGGTCCCTTGAAGAACACTACGTTCTTGAGCAGCGGGCCGAAGCGCTGGCGCGCCCGCGCGCAACTGCTGATCGCATCGAAGCCAGCATTCGTTTTCTGCGCTGCCGTTTGGGGATGGAAGAAGTGTATGGCATTCCCTATCCCTTTCTCGAAGAGCTTCTATATCCGAATTCCCTTGTCAGGGTGCCGGGCGTGCCGGCCTTCATCGCCGGAGTGATCGCACGGCGCAGCGAGATGTTGACCGTCGTCGATCCCACCTTCTTTTTCCGTGTCACGCCAACGGAGCGTACCGCGGAAACCCGAGTCGTGATCGTCCGTTCGGGGGGGGGAGCGTGTCGGCCTGCTGGTGCATGCGATCGAGGGCGATGATCTGTATCACCCGTTGCGCCTTGCGCCACCGCTGGCCTCCGCCGGCATCGTCAACCTGGCCCATGTCGAGGGCATTCACGCCGCAACCGTCACCATCCTGCGCATCGATGCTTTTCTGGCCGACCCCATGCTGATCGTCGATCAACGTCATGATCGACGGCGCCCTGGACCCGCCCCCGAGGATTTTTCAAGGGAGATTGAGCCGCATGTTCAAAAAAATTTTCCGCCGCCCGTCTCGTCCTGACGCCGGCCTCCATGGCCTTGATAAGGACACCGGGAATCGCCTGGAAGACTCTCCCGCACTCTGGCAAACGGTTGCAGAGACCCTTCTTGACGGCGTGTTCATCATTGATGAGAGGGGAATCATCCGCATGGTCAATCGTTCGGCGGAACGCCTGTCGGGCTATCGCCGCGATGAACTGGTGGGGCGCAATGTCAGCCTTTTGTGCCCGCCGCCCCACGACAGCGCTCACGATCGGTATATCGCCGATTACCTGCGCACCGGTGCAAGCAAGATCATTGGCATTGGCCGTGATGTCGAATGCCGGCGCAAGGATGGAACCTGTACGCCCGTGCATCTGTCGTTATCGGAAATCGTCCACAAAGGGTAAAGGCTGTTTGTCGGTGTTCTACAGGATCGTGCGGGCCGTCGGGCGGTCGAGGAACAGCTTCAGGCCAGCCAGGCGTTCGGGCGCGCCCTGGTGGACAATGCGCTTGACGCCATCATCGCCATCGACCAGCGGGGAATCGTGCAGGTGTTCAATCCTGCGGCCGAGAAAATGTTCCGTTGCCCCGCCGCCGACATCGTTGGCAAAAACATCAACATTCTGGTTCCAGAACCCCACCGCCAGCAGCACGACCGTTACCTTGCCGAGTACATGCGCACCGGCCAGCGCAAAATCATCGGCATCGGTCAAGAGGTGACCGCCCAGCGGCTGGATGGCACGACCTTTTCGACGGAACTTGCGGTCAGCGAATTCAAGTCCGGCGATCGGTATCTGTTCACCGCCATCATGCGCGATCTGACCGACCGCAAGGCCGCCGAAGCCCACCGCGAAGCCGACGCGGCCGAAGCGCGCGTCAAAAGCCTGCTCGATACGGTCATGCGCACCGTCACGGATTATGTGACGGTGGTGGAACGGGTGACCGCCGGCGATCTTTTGCAACGGGTCACCGTGGAAGGGGACGATATCCTGATGCAGCTTGGGACCAACATCAACGTCATGGTCGTCAGCTTCCTGGAAATCATTCGCAGCGCCCATGAAGCGATCGGCACGGTCATGAAGGCGGTGCGCAATCTTGAAACCGATACGGCGAGCCTGTCTTCCGGCGCCATGGAACAGGCCACGTCCATCAACCAGACCACGGCGGCGCTGGAGGAAATCCGCACCATGTCCCGCCAGACGCTGGACAAGGCCAGCAGCCTTGGCACCCTGGCCGAACGGGCGAGCGAGGCCAGCGCGCAGGGGCGACAGTCCATCAGCGATATCGTCACCAGCATGAATCAGATCCGCGACAAGGTTCAGCACATCGCCGACACCATCCTTGCCTTGAGCGAACAGACCCAGCAGATTAGCGAAATCACCGACATCGTGAGCCGGCTGGCCCAGGAATCCAAGATGCTGGCCCTGAACGCCTCCATCGAGGCGGCCAAGGCCGGGGAGGTGGGCGTCGGGTTTGCCGTCGTCGCGACCGAAGTCAAGGCCCTTGCCGAACAATCGGAGCAGGCAACGGCCCAGGTGCGCCGGATCTTGAGGGAAATCCAGCACGCCACCGACCGGGCGGTGATGACCACCGAGGAAGGCACGAAAAAGGTGGATCAGGGAATCAGCATCGTTGAATATACAAGCGAATCGTTCAACGATCTTGCCAAAACGGTGGATGAAACCGCCCTTGGCAGCCGACAGATTACCGCCGCCGTGCGTCAGGAAAGCACCAGCATCGAACAGATTACCATGGCCATGGCCGAAATCAACAAGGCGACCGGCCAGACGCTTGACATCGCCGAACGCAGCCGACAGACATCGGCCAATCTTTCCATCGTGGCCCAGGAAATGGAAAGCTGGCTCACGTTCTACAAGGTTTCCGCATGAGTCTTGATGCCGCGCTGCTGAAGGAAGCGTTGACCGTTTTCGTGGTGGAACTCGACGAGAATTTGCAGGGCATCGTCGATGGTCTGTTGAGTTTTGAAAAGCACGATGGCGGTTCTGAACGGCGTGGAGAGATTCTGAACACCATCTTCCGCTTTGCCCACAACATCAAGGGGAATGCCGGAGCGCTGGGGCTTGTCCCGGTTCAGCGCCTGTCGCACCAGATGGAAAATCTGCTCGACATCCTGCGCCAGACCCAGTCCATTCCGACCCAGGATGAAACCGATCTGTGTTTGAGCACGTGCGATACCATCCGGCTTGCGATCGAGGCCATTCTCAACGAGACACCGCCGAAGGATGATGTGGTCGATGGCATGATCGCGGCCCTTCAGAAGGCCGTCGCCGCCCGTCAGCAGGGGGATATCCGGCAACTGAAAGACGGAAAGCAGGGCGCCACACCACCGGAAAAAACACCGCCGGAAAAAATGCCACCGGAAAAAATGACAGCGACGAAGACAGAGGAGAAACCGGAAAAACAGGCGGAGGCAGCGGAACAGGAAACGACGGAACCGCAGAAAAGGACGGAGGAAAAGCCCGAGCAGAAAACGGAACCGAAAGGAAAAAACGAGGTTCTGGTGGTCGCGCCAGTCTCTTCCCCTCCCACCGCCGCGGCCCCCGTGACGGTGACGCCGCTCAAGGGCGGCAGCGATGCGGGGGAAATCATCCGCGTTTCCGTTGCCAGCCTGGATCGGGTCAACGGACATGCCGAGGATTTGCTGCTCAGCAAGATCGCCCTGGAGACACACATGCGCACGCTGCACGCCTTGCGCCTTCAGGCCGAAAGTCTGCTCAAAACCCTGCGCCGGCGGGGGGATGTGGTCGATCCCGAGGTCATCGAGACCCTGGCCGACATGGCCAAGGGCAGCGGTCGCCTGGCGGGGTCCTTGCGCACCGTCAGTCGGCAGTTCGCCCTGTCGCTGCGGGCGATCGAACATGATTTGCGCCTGTTGCGCCTTGTGCCGGTGGCCACCCTTTTGCACCCCATGGCCCGTTCCGTCCGTGATATTGCCCGTGAACTTGGAAAGAAAATCTCATTCGAGCTGTTAGGGGAAAAGACCCGGATCGACCGGGCCGTCCTTGATCAACTGCGCGATCCGTTCACCCACCTGTTGCGCAACGCCATCGACCATGGCAT
Source organism: Rhodospirillaceae bacterium (assembly GCA_009773045.1). GTDB lineage: Bacteria > Pseudomonadota > Alphaproteobacteria > Rhodospirillales > Rhodospirillaceae > WOUV01. The sequence continues at coordinate 11,377 of WOUV01000030.1, forward strand.
CGAGACGCCGGAAGACCGGCGGCGCATCAGCAAGCCAGAAGAGGCCGGACGGATCATCGTCAGCGTCACCGCCGAAGGGGGCAGCATCGTCTTTCGCATCGCCGATGACGGCGCCGGCATCAGCGCCGCCACGGTGCGCGCGGGCGGCTATCCGCAAAAAGGTCGTGACCGTCGAGGAAGCGGCGCTCATCGGTGGCGACACGGCGATCGATCTGATCTTCCGTCCGGGCTTTTCCAGCCGGGACAGTGTCACCGACTTTTCGGGACGGGGCGTTGGCCTTGATGTCGTGCGGTCCAATCTCAAGCTGATCAAGGGCAGCGTGACCCTTGAAACGGCAGAAGGAAAGGGCACGACCTTCGTCATGAAGGTGCCTCTCACTCTTGCGACCGACAATGGCCTGATCGTCGAGGTGGGCGGACAGGTGTTCGCCATTCCCATCGGTTCGGTGGATTGCGTGAAACAGGTCGAGACGACGGATATCGTTTCGATCGAGGCCGACCGGGCCATCGTGTGGAATAATCGGCCCATTTCCTTGCGCGCGCTGGCCGAGGTGATCGGCCTGGAACAAACCCATGCGCCGTCCGGTCTGTTCCAGGTGGCGATCGTCTCGGTGGGGTGGCGGGCGGTGGCGTTCATGGTGGATCGGATCGTGGGGGAACAGGAAATCGTCGTCAAACCTTTGACGACACCGTTGCGATCGGTCCGCAATATCGTGGGGGCGGCGCCCGATGGCGGGGGGGGGGGGATCATGATCGTGCTCGACCCGCGGGATCTCATCGACTCGGCCCTAGCGGCGGTTGCCACAACCAATCTTAGCCGAAGCCCCGAGGAAACGCCGCCACCGCACATTCTGGTCGTGGACGATTCGGTGACCACCCGCAGCATCGAAAAATCGATCCTTGGACATAACGGCTACCGGGTTTCGGTGGCGGTCGATGGGCGCGAAGGGTGGGACTTCCTGCAAACCCAGACCGTCGATCTTGTCATCAGCGATATTGAAATGCCGGTGATGGATGGTCTTGAATTCACCCGCCGCATCAAGGAAAGCGAACGCCTTCGCCATGTTCCGGTCATCATCGTCAGTTCGCTCGCCAGCGAGGCCGACCGGCAGCGGGGGGCGGACGTGGGCGCGGATGCCTATCTGGTCAAAAGCCAGTTCGAAACCGCAAGCCTCCTCGACCTTGTGAGCCAATTCACCTGATCCCACCCCGCGTCTCGACGGACGGGAAGGACGATGGAGATTCCCATGACAACACGCATCGGTATGCCCTTGCCACGGGTGGAAGACGAGCGGTTCCTGACCGGAACGGGGCGCTATACCGATGACATCACCCTTCCCCGCCAGCTCCGGGGGGCGGTGGTGCGATCCCCCCATGCCCACGCCCGGATCAAACACCTCGACCCTTCGGCGGCTCTCGCCATACTGGGAGTGTTGGCCGTGTATACGATCACCGATCTGGACGCCGGGGGCATCGGCCCCTTGCCCTGCGACGTGATTCTGACCAACCGGAACGGCCACCCCATGACGGTGCCGGAACGTCCGGTTCTGGCGCGCGAGAAGGTTCGTTATGTCGGCGAGCCGGTCGCCTTCGTGGTTGCCGAAACGGAAATGGCGGCCCGCGATGGCGCCGAGGCGGTGGCGGTGGAGTACGACGACAGGCCCGCGGTGACCGATGCCAGGGCCGCGCTTTGTTCCGATGCGCCTCGGCTGTACGAGAGTGTTCCCGGCAACCTGCTGTTCGACTGAGCGCTGGGCGATGCCGGAGCGGTCAACGCGGCCCTGGCCCGGGCCGCCCGCGTCGTCGCGCTGCCCTGGGGGCCTGGGACCCTGCCTCTGGCCGTCTGATGCTGACCAGCGGCAACCACAGGGCGCTCACACCTTGCGTGACTGGCTGGCCGGAGTGTTTGGCGTGCCGGCGGCATCACTCCGGGTGATTTCCCCCGATGTGGGGGGCGGTTTCGGCATGCGGCTATTTCTGTATCCCTGACCATCTATCAGTTTAGCGCAATGGGTTGTTGACGGCAGGAATCTGCGTGTGATTCAAGGGGTCTAGCTTTGATGGAAGGGGGACTCAAATCG
>WOUV01000031.1 GCA_009773045.1 Rhodospirillaceae bacterium
AACCGACCTGCCCCTTCATGCCCAGCCCCCTAGCACGTCACCACAAAAGAGAGAATCACGAATCGCTGCACGGCGCCAGTTTCCGGAGGTGTCCAGTTTCCTTGACCACAAAACCTTGATGGCACGGAAGTTTGTCGAGGTCTTCCTGAACGGCAACGCCAGCGGCTACCGTCTGGCCGGCGGCGGCGTGTGGATCATCGACGGCCCGACACCCCAGCCCCTTCACCCGGCGCCGGCCCCTGCATCACCGAAAGACTGGAGTCCAAGGCTGTAATCCCCTTGCACGTCAGTCTTGACTGATGCGTAAGGGCACACCTGCGGCGGCGCGCCCTCCGGCAGAGGCCCCACAGACTCAAAGGGATCATCGCGTCAAACCGTGATCATGACCCATACCCCCCTTCAAGGGGACAGTCCATGGCACAACATTTGCTTAAGATATTACCGCCTGTGGCACACCAGAACTGTTTTGGTCCAGAACAAACCAGAATAAACAGGAGGGGCCGATGCGCGAAATAGAACGAATGCTCAGAAACTATCGTCTGACGACGGCTGAAATTCTCTATCACATGCCCGATCACCCTCACTTGCTGCAAAGCTTTGTCTGGCAGGAGTACGACATCGCACCTGCCTTTCCGGTTCTCAACCGGTTTCTTGATTTCTGGAGCCATAACCTCGATGGGGTTCTGCATTCGGTCAGGGTGGCATCCCTTTCGCTTGTCCGTCCTGCGCACATGCGCTATGGGATGATTTCCTTGACCTTGCAGTGATCCCAGGAGCGTGTACCATGATCCCTGATTCTTCCGATCCACCGCCTGATGAGCGCTGCAACGCCCATGATGCCCGATTCGCCCGTCGTGCCAAAGCGTTACGGGAAAATCTGAAACGGCGGCGCCAACAGCGTTCCACCCCCCTGACGGCGGTGGAGGAAGACGAGGGACCTGACAAGGGAAGAACCGATGAGGGCGGTCCTCGACGCATGCCGAATGCCCCGCCGCGGTGGCACGTCGAAGGGCCGATGAACCACAAACGCACAAAAACCTTGATCGGCCTGCGATCAAGGTTCCCGGGCATAAAACGGAACCACTCCCCCCCCAGTATCAAGGTTCCTCCTTAATGAGGGAGAGAGAGAGGGAGGAAAGTACTCCCTTCCCCTCCTCCGGACACAAAGACCTTTTATACAAGGCCACCCTGGTACAGCGCGCTGCCAATGCTTGCGTTCACAAACGCGTCGTCTATCCCCTCTGACTCCCGCAACACATCCCCAAATCCCACATCATCGCCGATGTCATCCCCGCCCTGAACTCGTTGCGCGCATCATCATATGCACTGCGCTCATCCGTCGTCAGGTCGTGTACCCTATAAAGGGCATTTATGATCTCTAGGACATTCATGATCTCTTCCGGGCTAAGCATACCAGGGCCTGGGTCACTGTTATACTCGGCACCCTTGATACCGTTCTCATAAGGACCAATACTGATCAGCTCAGGATCTAGAGTCTCACCCGGCGGGTCATCGTGCGTTGCTATTTTAATAGCCTCTTTCTGTGCCTCAAGTGCCGCGTTGAGTTCAGAATCAGCATCATCACGCGCCTTGTCAGCCTCCGCGCGTGCCTCCCCTACGTCGGAAAGTTCTTTCTTGATACTCTCAATCTCTTCTTTCTTGATACTCTCAATCTCTTTGGATATTTGGGCCATTTTCTCTTCGTTTTCGTCGCGCGCTCTGTTGAGTTCCTCGTGGGCCTTGGCAGCATTGTTTCGAGCCGTGTCGAGATTCTCCTCGCTCAGGCGAACTCGTTCCTCAGCTTCTTCATACTTTGCGGCAGCACGGCTCGCTTCTTGCTCGGCTTGGAATTCAGCCAATCTCGTGTCTGAGTGCTCTGCCCCTTTCTCCAGCAACTTCCTAGAGAGAACTTCCGCCTCTGGCCTGCCCTCCCCAATTGCCTTTATCAGTTGTTCCCCGAGCGCATCATGTTCTTTCTTGATGCAGTCATAATTATACTTGGCTTGCTCCCACTGATCATTATACCAACTCCCTTCCTTTGCAGCTTCGAAGGCACTCTCCTGTGCTACAGAAACGAAATATGTGGCAATCTCCTCCGCCCTATCGGCTGTTTCCGCTTTCTGCTCGGCGTCGGCAAGCTTCTTCTCGGCATTGGAAAACTCTTTCTCTTTTTCTTTGAGTGTGTTTTCGATGTCCTTATATTTTTCGTTGATTGCACTCAAGTTTTTATTCGCTTGGCGGGCATTTTCAACCCACTCACTGGCTTTAATCAACGCCTCCTTCGCTTTGTTATCCGTGATCGGAGACGGAAAAATCGGGTCTTTTGGCAGCAGTGTACTCGTAATATTCACGTTACTCATCGCTTGTTCCCTATCTTGTCGCATGACATTTAGACACCTTAGATAGGGAGGTATACTAGCAAGCTCAAATTTACCATATTTCATAAAGAAATATATCTTATTGTACATATCTTCTTCATCTTATGGGAAAATCATGTATGTTGTTGCTGATTGCAGACTTTCTTCATCATCTTCACCATCTTTACGGTCTTTACGGTCTTTACGGTCATATAAAAAATGGGATATTTCCTGGGCGTTCTGGTAAAATAGAAGCGTGGTGGAAACGTTTTGTGAAAGCGCGGCGCATGGAGCGGGAGGGACTGAATATCCTTGTCATCGATGCCAACCCCGACCGGGCAGCCATTCTTGAACAGGGCCTGGTGGAGGCGGGTTATGCCCGGGTCATGACCATCCATTCCATGACCAACCTGACCGAGCGCGTCCAGGCGCTGGCCCCGGATGTGGTGATCATCGATCTTGCCAATCCCGACCGCGACACGCTGGAAAACATGTTCCAGGTGACACGGGCGGTGCGCCGCCCCATCGTCCTGTTCGTCGATCAGTCGGACAACACCACCATCGCCGCCGCCATCGAGGCGGGTGTGTCCGCCTATGTGGTGGACGGCCTGCGCAAAGACCGGGTACGCCCCATTGTGGAGATCGCCATCAGCCGTTTTGCCGCCTTCGATCGCATGCGGCGCGAGCGTGACGCGGCGGTGACGCAACTTGCCGAGCGCAAGGTGATCGAAAAGGCCAAGGGCCTCTTGATGGAGAAGCGCCAGATGAGCGAAAACGAAGCCTATACCGCGCTCCGGCAGGCCGCCATGCGCCAGAACCGCCGGATGGTGGACATCGCGGGCAGTGTCATCATCGCCTTCGAGATGGAGCTGTAGACCATGCAAACGGTGCGCATCGGCTTCATGCCGCTGATCGATTGCGCGGTGATCGCCGTTGCCTGTGAACGGGGTCTGGCCGAGCGTCGCGGTTTTCGGCTGGTGCCGAGTCGGGAACCGTCGTGGGCCGCCATTCGCGATCACGTGGCTTTTGGGATGCTGGAGGCCGCCCACATGCTGGCACCCATGCCGGCCGCCATGACGTTGGGGCTGGGGGGACCGCAGATCCCCATGATCGCCCCGTTGAGCCTGGGACGGGGCGGCAACGCCATCACGGTATCAGAACCCCTGTATGCGGCGATGGAAGCCGTTGATCCGGCGGCCCTGACCGGTCCGCGCGCCCTGTCCGCCCGGGCGCTGGCCCGGCTGGTGGCGGAACGGCGCGGCGCGGCGCGGATGCGCTTTGCCGCAGTGTTTCCGTTTTCCTGCCATTATTATGAACTCCGGCTGTGGCTGGCCGCGGGCGGGGTTAATCCCGATCGGGACGTGGAACTCGTGGTCATTCCACCGCCGCGGATGGTGGAGAATCTGGCCAGCGGTCTCGTGGACGGGTTTTGCGTCGGCGAGCCGTGGAACCAGCACGCCGTCACGCAAGGGTTGGGGCGAATCGTCGCCACCAAGGCCGACATCGCCCCCGAAGCGCCGGAAAAGGTTCTGGGCCTGCGCCGGCTCTGGAGTCTGGAAAACGCCGACATCGTGACGCGTCTGACGGAAGCCCTGGTCGAAGCCGCCGCATGGGCCGACAGCCACCCGGCCGCCGTGGCCGATCTTCTGGCCAAAGAAGCTTGGGTCGGCGTTCCGGCCTCCCTGCTGCTGCCGTGCCTCGAAGGAACCCCGCGATTCGGCCCGCAGGCGTCTCTGACGCCTTTCCCCGGCTATCAAGGCTTTTGCGATGGACCGACCAATGTTCCTCGGCAGGAGCAGGTGGAATGGCTGATCGGCCAGATGATCCTTTGCGGCCAGTGCCGCGACACGGCGGGCGAAACGATTCGTCGGATCTTCACCCCCGTGTGATCACGCGGCGCTGGTCCGAACGGTTTGCTGATAGGCCGCGAGGGCCCGCCGACGCGCCAGGGCGTGATCGACGATGGGATAGGGATAGGTTCGGTCCAGCACCACCCCCGCCGCCATCAGAACATCCGCCGACGCTTCCCAGGGCCGATGCAGGAACACATCGGGCATGCCCGCCAGTTCAGGCACCCACTGGCGGACATAGTGCCCCCGGGGGTCGCATTTTTCGCCCTGCACGACAGGATTGCACATGCGGAAATAGGGCACCGTATCGACCCCGCAGCCGGCCATTCCCTGCCAGTTGACGGCGTTGCTGGCGACATCGGCGTCAACCAGCCTCTCCTGGAACCACTGGGCCCCCACCTGCCAGGAAACAAGGAGATCCTTGACCAGAAACGAGGCCACGATCATCCGGAGCAGATTGTGCATCCATCCCGTGCGTTCCAGCTCACGCATGCCGGCATCGACAATGGGGAAACCCGTTTCTCCCCTGGTCCATGCGGCGATCGTTGCGCGGTCATCGCGCCATGGAAAAAGCGCGAAGGCGTGCCGCAAGGGCTGGTGCGATAATTCGGGCGTATGATGAAACAGGTGATGGCAAAACTCGCGTTCTCCCAGGGCGCGCAGGAAACACAAAGTATTTGGTTCCAACAGACGATCCCGCACGTCACAGGCACGCAAGGCCCAGGCGACCTACCGCGGACTTATTTCGCCAAAACGAAGATGAACCGACAACCGCGATGTGTTTGTGCGGGTGGGACCGTTGCGGCCAGCGGCATAACCGGCAAGACCGGTGCTGATGAAACGCGCCAGACGTTTCCGGGCGGCATCCTCCCCGACCGCCCAGACGCCCCCCATGTGGTCTGTGGCCGGTGCGGTGCATTCTTCACTCCATATACGCTGGGCCGGCGTGCACAGAACAGGTGGCGCCGGGAGCGGCGTTTCCAACGCCATCGTGGCCGCCTGGTTCCAGAAGGCGGAAAACCGCCGGTACGGCGTGCCGTCAGGGGACAGGATGGCCCCGGGATCAAACAAAAGAACGGCCTTGAACTGGCGCACGGCAATGCCAGAACGTTGCAGCCGTTCAGCGATGGTCTGGTCCCGCGCCATACCCCCGGCATCGTAACAGCGATTCCAATGCACCGCCGCCGCTCCCGTTTCTTCGGCGACGGCGGGAAGCACATCCTCCGCCCGTCCCCGCCGCACGATCAGGGGCGCGCCAAGGCGCGCGAACGACCGGCCCAGGGCGGCCAGACTACCGTGGAGCCACCACTGCCCCGCGGTTCCCTGGTCCGTGCTTTTTTCCAGCACATACAGCGGCACCACCGGCGATTTGGTTGCGGAGGCTTCGGCAAGAGCCGGATTGTCGGTGATTCGCAAGTCATTGCGCAATCATACGATGATTGACCACCTCTCTGATTCAGTGTTGTGTTCCTGCATCACATTTCTGATCCGGTTATCCTATGACGATCTCTATTATAACAGGATATGGTCGAGATCCAGTACGATTGGAAAGAGGGATAACACCTGAGGATCCTAAATCCAACAGAGATTCCGGCAAGGATATGGCCCCTGTGAGTCGGATTCCCCTCCTTATGATACAGCGCTATTCCGCTTGGAAGCGTTCCAGCGTAAAGTGACGGCATGTTCCTTGTTGCCGGGGAACCGGCGCGCGCGTCGCTTGCATGAGGCCTGCATGGTCGAGAACCACCATATCATTGATGTCCTTGTTCTTCTTCTAGCTTCAGTTGTTGCCGTTCCGTTGTCCCAAAAATTGCATATGGGGCCAGTTCTGGGATATCTTGTAGCGGGCGTCGTGGTGGGACCCTCCGGCTTTGGCCTGGTCGCAGACATAGAGTCGATCCATGCCCTGGCGGAGCTGGGGGTTGTATTTCTTTTGTTCACCATCGGCCTGGAAATGACCCTGGATCGGCTGAAACGAATCGGCCTGCCGGTCCTTGGGCTTGGCGTGTCCCAGATCGCGGTCACGGTTCTGGTCGTGAGTTCGATCGTGCTGCTGGCCGGATATCCCCTGGCGGCGGCGGTGATGGTGGGGGGCGCCCTCACCATGTCGTCCACCGCCATCGTGTTACAGGTGCTGAACGAACGCAGCCAGCTCAAAACCCGCTACGGCCAGGTGGCCCTGGCGGTGCTGCTGCTTCAGGATCTGGCGGTCAGCCCGTTCCTTGTGCTGCTTGAAGTGCTGGAGAACGACGGCGGTGCCTTGACGGCGGCCGTATGGCCCGCTCTTGGCCTGGCGGCACTGAAGGCGGCCGGAGCGATCGGCGTGATTTTCATCGTCGGCCGGGTGCTGTTGCGCCCCTTGCTGCGGCTGGTGTGCGAGGCGCGCTCCTCGGAGGTCTTCGCCGCCAGCACCCTTCTGGTCGCCCTGGGAACAAGCTGGGCCACCGAACATGTGGGCCTGTCCATGGCCTTCGGCGCCTTTCTGGCCGGCATGCTGATCGCTGAAACCGAGTACCGCCACCAGGTGCAGGCGGACATCGAACCCTTTCGGGGCATTCTCCTTGGCCTTTTTTTCACAACCGTCGGCATGCGGTTCGATTTGTCGCTGGCGTTGGAGAATATTTGGCTCGTCATGGGCCTGACGCTTGCCCTGTTGCTGGGCAAGTCCGCCCTGATCATGGTCTTGAGCCGGCTGTTCCGCTTTACCATCTGGCGGTCGATGCGGCTTGGGGGGGTGCTGAGCCAGGCGGGGGAATTTGCCTTCGTGCTTCTGGGAATGGCGGTCCTGGGGGGAGCGGTGCCGGCGGAACTGGGACATTTGATGTTTCTGGTCGTTGCCGCCAGCATGGCCGCCACGCCTTTTTACATCACCGTGGGATCCCGCTGGGTGACGATGCTCGAAAGCCGTGAAACGGTGCGCCAGGCCCGCTTAGACAGTCGGGACGAGCAGAAGAACCGGTCTCATGTGCTGATCGTCGGCTTTGGCGAGGTGGGACGCATCGTTGCCCGCATGTTGAAAGCCTATGGATTGCCCTATCTGGTCCTGGAGATGAGTCCGCGCCGCATCAACGAGGGGTTGGCGCTGGCCGAACCGGTGTTTTATGGCGATGCCTCGCTGGTGTCGGTCCTGAAAGCGGCGGGGGCGGAACAAAGCCGCGCCGTGGTGGTGGCGACAGGGGATTCATCGGTCACGTTGCGGGTGGTGGAGGCCGTGCGGTCCTCCTTCACCACTTTGCCCATTTTCGCCCGCGTCAGCGATGAGGCTTCGGCAGCGGCGTTGCGCAGTGCCGGCATTACCGACGTGGTGCCGGAAACCATGGAAGTGGGCCTGCGCCTAGCCAGCGCCGTCCTCCACGACGACCGCCACGGATCCGAAGACGACATCCGCGACTGGGTGGGATGACCCGAAACGGGAGCGGATTTCCCGGGAGCGGCGGGCCGCCTGCCCGCCCTTCCAGGAAAAAGCGAACGATTGCCCTTAACCCTTACATCTCCCCAATATAGATGCCAAGCCCCTGGGCGGTATGCACGATCGGCCCCTGGGGGTCCACCGGGCGGGCGCCTTCGACGACGGAGGACAGTGGAACATCGGTGACCCCACGGTCGTGCCAGGCCACCATGCGGTCGAACTTCCCCTGGGAGATCAGATCCACGGCATGGACGCCAAAGGCCGAGGCGATCACCCGGTCACGGGCCGCCGGCACGCCGCCCCGCTGCACGTGCCCAAGCACGGTGACGCGGGTTTCGATGTTCATGCGCCTGTTGAGTTCGGCGCTGAGGTAAGCCCCAACGCCCCCAAACCGCACCTCGCCCCCCGACTGAACGGTGGTCACTTCCTGGCCGGTTTCCGTGGCGCACCCTTCGGCTACCACGATCAGGCTGTGATTGCGCCCTTCCCCGTGAATCTCGCGTATTTTGGCCACGATGCCATCAATCGTATAGCCGATTTCCGGAATCAGGATCACGTCGGCACCGCCGGCGATGCCGGCATTCAGGGCAAGGTGCCCCGCCCCGCGCCCCATGGCTTCCAGAATCATCACCCGATGATGGCTGGCGGCCGTGGGGGCCAGACGGTCCAACGCCTCGACCACGGTATTGACGGCCGTGGTGAAGCCGACCGCGTATTCGGTATAGCGCACGTCGTTGTCGATGGTTTTCGGCACCCCGATCATTTTCATGTCGCCCTGCTGACAGATGCGACGGATGATCTGCTGGCTGCCGTCCCCGCCGACCACGACCACGGCGGTCAAACCAAGTTCGTGGTACCCGTCGGCGATTTCCTTCGATCGGTCGTTCCGGCTGCCGTCCGGCATGGGAAAGTTGAACGGATCGCCCTTGTTGACGGTGCCAAGAAAGGTGCCGCCCCCCCGCAGGATATCGCCGCCCATGGCGTTGATCCCGAGCTTCATGTATTCGAGCGGCCGGTTCATCAGCCCCGCCGTACCGTCCTTGATGCCATAGACTTCCCAGCCATAGGTCCGCACCGCGCGACAGGTGACCGCCCGGATCACCGCATTCAGGCCGGCGCAGTCTCCCCCGCTCGTCAACACTCCGATTCTTTTGACCTTTGCCATTGGTATGTTTTCTCCCCTCGATCAGGCCGTATCTGGCATACCCCTTAAAAGGAAATTCTGCTACTGTCAAAGTCATAGGCATCAGTGGATTTCTACAATGCGTGAAATGAATCGGAACGACGTACGCCGACGTTTGGCGGAGATCCGGGACGAGCATCGTGAGCTTGATGCGGTCATCGCCCGAGCGATGGAACACGGACCAGTGGATCAAATTCATCTCCAGAGGCTCAAAAAGCGCAAGCTGATGCTGAAGAATCAAATTGCCTGGCTTGAACGCAAACTGATTCCCGACATCATCGCCTGAAGGATGGAAGCGGCAACGCACGAATCGGCACCGTGGCAACACGAGTCGTCTTACCCATTGCGCGGGGTGGCGTTGGTGCCCCCTTGGAACAATATTCTCATCATATTCATCCCCGTCATTTTCAAGCGAGTTGAAGTCGATGTCCCTTTCCATTGTGTCCGACGTTTCCCCCGATGCGGCGCTGAAACGACTCATGACCTTGCATCCGAAAACCATTGATCTTTCCCTGGACCGGGTGTGGCGGCTGTTGCGGGCGCTCGATCATCCCGAAACCGGCCTGCCGCCCGTGGTGCATGTCGCCGGCACCAACGGCAAGGGATCGGTCGTGGCCTATCTGCGGGCCTTCCTGGAGGCGGCTGGCTTGAGGGTGCATGTCTATACCTCGCCGCACCTTGTTCATTTCAATGAACGCATCCGAATCGCTGGCAGGCTGATGAACGATGCCGCCCTGCTCGCCCTTTTGGAGGAGGTGGAACGAATCAATGCCGGCCAGCCCGTCACGTTCTTTGAAATCACCACCTGCGCGGCCTTTCTGGCCTTCGCCCGCAGCCGCGCCGACGTGACGCTGCTGGAAACGGGGCTGGGCGGGCGGCTGGATGCCACCAACGTTTTCCAGAAACCCGCCCTTGCGATCCTCACCCCCATCGCCATGGACCACGCCCAGTATCTGGGGGGACGGATTGAGGCCATCGCCGCCGAAAAGGCCCATATCCTCAAGCCGGGCGTGGGCTGTGTGACCGCCAAACAGGAACGGAACGTCGCCTCCATCATCGAGCTGCGCTCGCTGGAAATGGGGGCGCCGGTCTGGCGCGAGGGCAGCGCGTGGCACATCCGGACCCACCATAAGGACCACATGGTGTTTGAAGGCGTGCATGGCACCTTGAAACTGCCCCTGCCGGCCCTGACGGGCACCTTTCAAATCCGCAATGCCGGCCTTGCCATCGCGGCCATCGAACGGCTGCCGTTCGATGTTTCCGCCGCACAGATCGCCACCGGCTTGCAAACGGTGGAATGGCCTGGACGGTTGCAGCTTTTGAAGCGTGGCCCGCTGGTGGAAAACCTGCCACCGGGCTGGGAGGTGTGGGTGGACGGCGGCCACAATCCGGCCGCGGCCGAGGCGCTGGCCCGGCATGCCCGCACCTGGCGCGACATGCCGCTTTCCCTGATCGTCGGCATGCTGGGAACCAAGGACGCCGCGGGATTCATGGCGCCCTTCGTGCCCCGAGCCACCCACGTCCGCACCCTTGCCATTCCCCATCAGCCCGCCAGCTTCAGCGCCGAGGCCCTGGCCGCCGTCGCCACCGCCCAAGGCCACCCCAACGCGCGCCCCGCCGAATCGGTGGCCGCCGCCGTGCGGGATCTGCTCTCCACCACAGGCCCAGGCCGGATTCTCATCACCGGTTCCTTGTATCTGGTGGGCCATGTTCTGGCGGAAAACGAATAGGCCGGGGATTGATTTCTTTCATTCTTGCGCCGATCCTGTCCTGCCGCTAGGGTACCTTGAAATCTGTTTGAATTCCGGAATCGTTGGCCACCATGCACATCATTCTTGCACCACTGATCAGCGTTGCCATGATCGTTCTTGACCTGTACATGTGGGCCTTGATCCTGTCGGTGGTCATGAGCTGGCTTGTGGCATTCAATGTCATCAACACGCACAACCGTTTCGTCTATCTGGCGGGAGACTTTCTGTACCGCGTGACCGAACCCGCCTTGCGACGAATCCGCCGTGTGGTGCCGGTGATGGGGGGAATCGACCTTTCGCCGATGGCGCTGGTTCTGGCCATCATCTTCCTTAAGATGGTCCTGGAACAAATCGCCCGTCAGGTTATTCCGCTGGAGGGATGGTGAGCGGCACGGACCACCGGAATGGCCCGCTCACCCTGGCGACGGGGGGCGTGCGGATGGCCTTGCGGGTGACACCCAAGGCCGCCGCCGACCGCATCGGCACGGTGGAGGCACAGGCCGATGGCGCCCGTGCCCTGAAAGTGGCGGTCACCGCCGTTCCCGAAAACGGCAAGGCCAACGCCGCCGTGATCCGGCTTCTGGCCAAGGCCTGGGGAATGCCGCAGAAAGCCCTTTCCATCGTGGCGGGAAGCGGGGGCCGGCGCAAGGTGTTGTTCATCGCCGGCGATGCCGCCACCCTTGCCCCTCACCTTGAAAAATGGTTCGCAGAAAAAGAAGTGAGCAGCACACGGCCATGAGCACAGCGGTCCTGATCGACGGCAAGGCGTATGCCGAGGCCATTCGTGCCCGTCTTGCCATCTCCGTTGGCGAGTTGCACGACTATCACCACATCGTGCCCGGACTTGCCGTTGTCCTGGTGGGGCAGGACCCGGCCTCGCGGATCTACGTGCGCAACAAGCACAAACAGGCCGAGGAGGCGGGAATACGCTCCCTTGTGCATACCTTGCCCGCCGAGGTCAGTGAAGACGAGCTGAGCACCCTGATCGAAGGATTGAACGGTGATCGCGAAATCCACGGCATCTTGGTGCAGTTGCCCTTGCCGCCTCACATCGATACTCAATGGATCATCGATTGCATAGATCCGGCCAAGGACGTGGACGGCTTTCATCCGTTCAATGTCGGCCACCTGTTCACCCGCGGGACGGGGCTTATTCCCTGCACGCCGCTTGGGTGTCTCAAGCTGTTGCGGCGCCAGCATCCGGATATGAGCGGCCTGCGGGCCACCATGATCGGAAGGTCCAACATCGTTGGCAAGCCCATGGCCCAGCTTCTGGTGCAGGAAAACTGTACCGTGACCATCGCCCATTCCAAAACCCGCGACCTTGCGCGGGAATGCCGCCAGGCCGACATCGTGGTGGCCGCCGTCGGCCGGGCGGAAATGGTCCGGGGCGACTGGATCAAGCCCGGGGCCACGGTGATCGATGTCGGCATCAACCGCATCTCCCTGGAGGACGGCAAAAGCCGGCTGGTGGGGGATGTCTGTTTCGATGAAGCGGTGGCGGTGGCGGGGGCCATCACGCCCGTGCCGGGCGGGGTTGGCCCCATGACCGTTGCCATGCTGCTGCACAATACCGTGCTTGCATGCTGTCGGCAAACGCATGTCGAACCGTGCTTGCATGCTGTCGGCAAACGCATGTCGAGCGGAACGAGATGTTTTGCCTGTAATGCCCATGAGCGTTCATCATGCTGAAAATGCGAATCATCCCCTGTCTTGATGTCAAGGATGGACGGGTGGTCAAGGGGGTCAATTTCGTTAATCTGCGCGACGCGGGCGATCCGGTCGAACAGGCGCAGGTGTATGACCGGGAAGGAGCGGACGAACTGTGCTTCCTGGATATCACTGCAAGCCACGAAAACCGGGATACCCTGTATGACGTGGTGGCCCGCACCGCCGCGCAGTGTTTCATGCCGCTCACGGTGGGGGGCGGCGTGCGTCGTCTGGAAGACATCCGCACGTTGCTGCTGGCCGGGGCCGACAAGGTGTCCCTCAACACCGCCGCCGTGCACCGGCCCGAATTCGTGGCCGAGGCAGCCCGGAAGTTCGGCAGCCAGTGCATCGTCGTGGCCATCGATGCCAAGGAGGTCACCCCCGGCCGGTTCGAGATTTTCACCCATGGCGGGCGCAAACCCACCGGCTTTGAGGCGGTCGCATGGGCGGAACGCATGGCGGCCCTGGGGGCTGGAGAGATTTTGTTGACATCCATGGACCGCGACGGCACCCGCCAGGGGTTCAACATCGCCCTGACCCGGGCGGTGGCCGATGCCGTTTCCATTCCCGTCATCGCGTCGGGAGGCGTTGGCACCCTGGAGCATCTGGTGGAGGGCATTCGCGACGGCCATGCCACCGCCGTGCTGGCGGCCTCCATTTTCCATTTCGGCATTTTTTCCATCGCTGAGGCCAAGGCCCACCTGCGGGCGGGCGGCATTCCTGTCCGTTCATGAGAGGCCCATGAGTACCGAAACACACATCCTTGACCGGCTGTACGCGGTGGTGGCCGGCCGCAAGGGGGGGGACCCGGAACATTCCTATACCGCCCGGCTGTTCGCCAAGGGCCGAACCCGAATCGCGCAAAAGGTGGGGGAGGAAGCGCTGGAAACAGCCCTCGCCGCCGTCAGCGAAGGGCGCGAACAGGTGGTGCGCGAAAGCGCCGATTTGTTGTATCATCTGACGGTCCTGTGGGCCGAGGTCGGCAGCACGCCAGAGGATGTCTGGCGCGTGCTGGAAGAACGTTTCGGCACATCGGGCATCGAGGAGAAAAACGCGCGCTCCAAGTGATGGCGGCGGAGATTCGCACGATATCGGAAAAAAGGACAACAAAGGCCATGGCTTACGATCCCGCCAACGTGTTCGCCCGCATCCTGCGCGGGGAAATCCCCTGCAAAAAAGTTTATGAAGATGCCCATACGTTGGCTTTTCACGACGTTGCTCCACAGGCCCCGGTCCACGTGCTGGTGATCCCGAAAGGCGCCTACACCGATTTTGATGATTTCACCGCCCGCGCTTCCGAGCGGGAGATCGCGGCGTTGCACCGTGCCGTGACCAGGGTGGCTGAAATCACGGGAATATCCGGGCCGGGCTATCGCGTTTTGTGCAACGTCGGGGCCAACGGCGGGCAGGAGGTACCCCATGTGCACCTGCACGTGTTCGGCGGCCGCCGTCTGGGACGCATGCTGCATTCCGCATAAGGGCACGTCCAAGAACCTTCCGCCTCTTTTTTCGGATCTCTTGCACGTGCATGCGGCCCGTCGGTTTTGTACCCTGCGTCTTGAGTGTGGCCGATCCCTGCGTTTCAGGTGTTGAGCGGTTGGGTTTGCGCGTCCTTTCTGCGCGCTCTCGTGACGTTTTAACCCTTGACTCCCCCTTCCATGCCGCCTACACTACTCCCGTTGCGGTACTCGTGGGGTGGTGTGCGTGAGAGTAGAGCACGGGAAATGGGTGCAACGATGGACAGTGCGATCAGCATGATGCATGCTAGGATTGCTACCCCCCCCCCCCCCCCCCCCCCCCCCCCCCGCCATTCTCCTTCCTCAAGCCAGTTACCCGCTTACAGAAAAACCGTCATGTGTCTTGTTTAAAGGTATGCCCGATCGGGTGCGCCCTGTTCCAACCGAAAGGCACGGAGAGGTGCGTTTGATTCATGCTGAAAGTTGAGAGACAATAAAAAAGAAAAAAATAAAATACTTCCAATATACGACTGGGGAGTCGCCATAATGCCACGTAATATCGCTGAAACCAGCAAGGTCATCGACAGCATTTCCGGACTGGAATCGGCTGCCAACAATCATATCGAATGGATCAAGAACTTTCACCGCATCATCGTGTGCGACCCGCAGGCCCATACAAAGTGCAATTTCGGCCGCTGGTATGATATGCAGAACGCTGCGCTTTTTCCGGACGAAGAATTGTTCCTGCAAATCGGCCAGGCCCATCAGACCTTTCATCAGTTGGCCACCGAGATTCTTGAAATCGCTTAGGAACAACGCATCATAGAAGAAAGTAAATATGATCTTTTCATGTCCGTGGTCGTCGTGTTCAACGACATGTTACGTCGTCTGCAAAGCGAATTATGGGGCAAAATCTCCTCCAGCGATCCGCTGACCGGCCTTAAAAGCTGGCACCGTTTATTGTCCCCGGTGGGAACCGTCGATACCCGCATGCCAAAGGAAAAAACGGCCTGCGCCGTCATGTGCGATATCGACCACTTCAAAATCGTCAACGATACCCATGGTCATCAGACCGGCGATAAGGTGTTGCGTCAAATCGGAGCCTGCCTCCAGAAAGGCGTCCGCCCCCATGACCTGGTGTATCGTTACGGGGGGGAGGAATTTTTGATCTACCTCGCCGGCGCCACGCTGGACGAAGCCAATATGATTTGTGACCGCTTGCGCTAGACAATCGCTGACTTGCGCTTCGGTTCTCCGCATGGAGGCGAATTCCACGTCACGATTTTGCTCGGCATTTCCACCGCCCAGAAAGGGATGCCCATCGATGATATCGTGACTCGCAGCGACCTTGCCCTTTATGCCGCGAAAAAAGGGGGACGCAATCGCGTCTACTACTGGAAATCCGGCGAGGTGACCCCCTATACGCCATAGGCGCTCCCTCCTGTCATAGGCTGGCTCACCCCGCGGGGGGATCTCCTGTCGCGTGGCAAAGCGGGACAGGAACATGACGCAAGACGCGGGGCGCCCCAGCGCATGACGATGGGCGGTGACTTGAAACCATCGATCCGGGAACGCCGAGGCTCCCCCTCCCACGGGGGAGGGCTTTTTCAGGAGGACCATCACGATTCACGCCCCAGCCCTTGAATCGTGAAGGGCCGAGTGCCCTGTCCCGGCAAGAGCCATCTCAAGGGCCGTGTCCACGGCGAGGACGGGGATTCGTTCCATTTCAGCCCCTCCCCCCCAGGTCTGGGCCGTCAACAGCGTCAGCCGTGGCGTCAGGGGCGCGAATTTATCCGGACGGGTGGGACCGAACAACGAGATCAAGGGCACACCGCTCAGGGCCAGCATGTGCCCCGTTCCTGAATCGTTGCTGATGGCCACCCCCAGGCATCGCCCCAGGGCGACCGTCAGCAGGGGAGAGCATTGAAACCGCGCTTTTGCCTCGTCCGACTGCAAAGGCCAGCGTGCCCGCGGCACGGCGGCGCGCAAGGGTGCCTCCCACGCTTCTTCCTGGGGTCCCAGCAGGAACACCGGCACCCGGCCGCGTTCCTCCTGACGGCGCGCCAGGGCAATGAACCTGTCAAGAGGCCAGCACTTGGCGCGCCCTCCGGCCCCCGGTGCCAGGCCGACATAAAAAGGCCCCGACGGCAGCAGCGCGCGGGCCGCTTCAACAAAGGCCGGCCCGTCGTCTATGATGGGAACCGCCGGTGTAGGGACAGGATAACCCGCCGCGAGTTCCAAAAGATCCAACATCTGCCGTACCAGCAAAGGCGGCGGACGGTATCCCGGTGGAGGACGACGGCTGGAAAACAGGAAGCGGGCGAATGGCGCAATGAACCGATGATGCGGGATGCGCTTCAGGGCCAGAGTCGCCCCCCCTCCGCGTTGGGTATCGATGATCAGATCGAACGGACGCCCCCCCAAAGGACGAGACAGAAACGCCCGCGGATGCACACCGATGCCCGCCCCTTCGATCACTTCGTCGATCAGACCCTTCACAGCCGGAGAGAGCGTTGACGCATAGACACTCTTCCCACGTCCGGCAACCCAGGTGATATGAGCGCAGGGAAAGCACTGCCGCAGTTCATGAACGAACGGCAGTTTCATGATCGCATCCCCAACCAGATCAAGCCCCACGTGAATCAGCACCGACCGTGGCTTGAAGTCACGGTCAAACGCCCTGTCCCCCGCCGTGATCATGCCATGCCTTTCATCAGCGCAGGGCCAACACCACCAGCATGATACTGCCCACAAGAATCCGGTAAAAGGCAAACGGTGCGAAACCATGATGACTGATGAACGTGATGGCTCCCCGTACCACCAGAAGGGCAGAAAGAAAAGCGGAAACGAATCCGATCGCGATGATGAGACCGTTGTCCAGCGACAAAACCTCGCGGTTTTTATAAAGGTCATAAAACGTTGCCGCCAGCATGGTGGGAATGGCAATGAAAAACGAAAATTCGGTCGCCGCCCGCCGGTCTACCCGCATCAACAGCGATCCCATGATCGTTGCCCCGGAACGCGACACCCCGGGAATCATGGCCAGGCACTGAAACAGGCCAACCAGCAGCGTAATATGCGCCGGCAAAGCGGTGACATCCCGGTACCGGGGCGCGGGCGCCCACCGTTCGATGATAAGAATGGCAATGCCACCGACAATCAGCATGGACGAAATAATCCATGGGTTGAACAAAACGCTTTTGATAAAGCCGTAGGCAAAGAATCCCACCCCCATGGCCGGCAGGAATCCCAATATGACATTGCGGGCAAACGCCATCGCCACGGGGTCACGGAACAAACCGGCGGTCACGCCGATCAGTTTCACCCGGTAGACCCAGCACACCGCCAGAATGGCGCCAAGTTGAATGACGATTTCAAACACTTTGCCCGGCGGTCCACGGAATCCCAAAAGATCGCCCAACAAAAGCAAATGCCCAGTGGAGGAAATCGGCAGAAACTCGGTCAGTCCCTCCACGATACCGAGCAGAACCGCTTGCAGGAAAATGATATCCATGAGTACGGCCCCGCCTGTTGCAGCCTTTTATCCCCATGCGTCCTGACCGGTCATGATCATGGCTTTATAAAGCCTTACGCCTTTCGGGCATAGGCCCACACCCCCCCCGGCGTCAAGCCAGAGCTATGGCCTGGGGTGTGAACCAAAGCTGTGCATTAGGCGGCACGGCGTCGTGAAGGGTTTGGCTGGTTACGATTTGCGGGTGTCGGCGGGTTGGCGGCGACAG
>WOUV01000032.1 GCA_009773045.1 Rhodospirillaceae bacterium
CGCGAGGCATGAAACACGCGCATCGCCATGCCCCAGCGCATCCGTCGCCTCAAGACAGGGGGCCGCGGTCACTCTTTAAGGCCGTTGGTGTGAGGCTCAGCTTGTAAAGACCAAAGATGTTGAATCACAAACCAGCATCAAGGGGAATCCCCTACCGATTCCGCTCGACAGGGAATTGCTCTCAATGTCAACGTGCCCTGAAACCAGATCAGAGAACACTCTGCAAGGATTTCCTGGAATTGACTTCTTTCAGCATACCTTCTGCGGTGCTGGTGGTGGCAGAGACGAAACGGCACAGGATTTTCGACACTGACGACAGCCCATGGGCTGCTTTTGCGATTGCCCTGAGGGTCTACACTGTGGTTGCAATCTTGCGCTCTTTTTGGGCATACTAAGCCGGTGTTGTTTGTTTCATGAGCATGCGCAAGACACGTTCCCCGGTCGCCGGCATGGGCCGTCTATGCCTTATAGGATTGAAAAGGCTGTGTTTTCAGGAGTTCGCGGTCAGTGGCATGCGGTTTGAGTAGGCTTTGTTATGCGTCTACCTCTGGACCGGTCTCGAAGGCAATAAACCGCAAGGGGTGTCGGGACAACGTCTTGAAGTGTCAAGACAGGTGGATACGAGAAACGCCATGAAACTGGTTACGGCTATCATAAAGCCTTTCAAGGTCGATGACGTCCGCGACGCCTTGTCAGCGTTCGGCATCGAAGGAATGACGGTCACCGAGGTGCGCGGGTATGGCCGCCAGAAAGGACAGACCGAAATTTATCGGGGGACCGAGTACGTCATCACTCTGCTGCCCAAAGTTAAAATCGAAGTGGCGGTCGACTGTGCTTTGGTCGATAAGACCGTCACGGCCATTCGCGAGGCGGCCCATACCGGCAAGATCGGCGATGGGAAAATTTTTGTTCTTGATATTTCCCGTTCGGCCCGTATCCGCACGGGCGAGCCGCTGTAGGACGATGCACAGAAAGAGCGTTGAGCCTTGATCGTCATGGATCAAGGCGCGGGCGTCGTCTTCCAGCCGCCGAGGTCTCTCCGCCATGCGGCGCGCCGCCGAAGTCGCGACGAGATAAAACCATGAAGAAGGTTCGTAAAACGGACAGCACCCCCTTTCCCCCTCCCCAAAAAGGGAATGACCACGATGCTTCATAGAAATGGAAATCTTGCACTTTGGGCGATGGGGCTGGCGCTTTTCGCCACGCCCGTTCGCGCCGATGATCCAACCCTCAATGCCGCTGATACGGCCTGGATGTTAACATCAACGGCCTTGGTGCTGATGATGACCATTCCGGGCCTTGCCCTGTTTTATGCCGGTATGGTGCGACAGAAAAACATTCTGGCGGTGATGATGCAAAACTTTGCCGTATGTGCCCTGGTCACGGTGTTGTGGATGATTGCCGGCTATACCCTCGCCTTTACCGAAGGCAACGCCTTCATCGGGGGTCTTGATCGGTTTTTCCTGAATGGCCTGACAAAAGACGCTCTGTCCGGGACCATTCCGGAATCGGTGTTCATGATGTTTCAGATGACGTTCGCGATCATCACACCGGCCCTGATCACCGGCGCCTTCGCTGACCGGATGAAGTTCTCCTCCTTTCTGGTCTTCATGACCTTGTGGAGTCTCGTGGTCTATGCCCCGGTCTGTCACTGGGTGTGGGGACCGGGGGGCTTCCTGAGTGCGGCGGGCGTTTTGGACTTTGCCGGCGGTACGGTCGTGCACATCAATGCCGGCATCGCAGGTCTCGTGTGCGCCTCCATGATCGGGATCCGCAAAGGCCATGGCACGGAAAACATGGCGCCGCATAACTTGACATATTCGGTGATCGGCGCCTCGCTGTTGTGGGTGGGCTGGTTTGGCTTCAATGCCGGATCGGCCGTCGCTTCCAACGGCGCCGCCGGCATGGCGATGGCGGTGACTCAGATTGCAACCAGCGCCGCCGCCCTGGCGTGGATGTTCGTCGAATGGGCCGTGCGCGGCAAGCCGAGCGTTCTTGGCATCGTTTCGGGTGCGGTGGCCGGGTTGGTGGCCATCACGCCGGCATCCGGCTTCGTCGATCCCATGGGGGGGCTGATCATCGGCCTTGTCGCCGGGGTGGCCTGTTTCTGGGGTGCCACCTGGCTCAAGAAGACCGTGGGGTATGACGATTCGCTTGACGTGTTTGGCGTTCATGGCGTGGGCGGCATCGTTGGTGCGTTGCTGACCGGGGTGTTCGCGGTGCAGGCGATCGGCGGTGAAGGCAAGGCCGGGCTAATTGATGGCAACCCGGGCCAGATTCTCACCCAGGCCTATGGCGTGGGCGTGACCGTTCTTTACACGGCGGTGGTGACCGCGGTTCTACTGTTCGGGATCAAGACGGTCATGGGCCTGCGTGTGACACCGGAAGAGGAACGCGAAGGTCTTGACATCAGCCTGCATGGCGAAACGGTCCATTGACCTGAAAGACTTTCCCTGGCTTCGTTTCATTCCGATATGAGCCAGACGTAACCCGGAAGGAGAATACTCCTTCCGGGTTTTTTTCGGGTCTATAATCCAAACAAAGGGGCGCTCATCCGCAGCCAGCGGGAGCGCCCTTTTCATGGCATCCATCAATCCACATATGCCATCCCCATGAACATCGACAGGCTGGGAAAAGAGTTCCACAGCCAGCTTGAGCGCGCCAAGCAGGGCGTCTTCCACTGGCTGTCCAAGGATCATATCCAACGGTCCATCAACGAAGTGGTGTTCCGCTGGAACCAGCGCCGCACCGTCGAGAAAACCTCCAAGACTGGCAAACGAATTTCAGCCGCCCAAGGGGTGCCCCATCGTTTGATTCAGCCGTGCGCTTGATTGCTTCCAAGAGACGTTGCGTGCTGATCGCCATTGACGGCACCGAACCATATTGCTTCATGTGCCAACCATTCTATTGATGAGATCTGTGGCTGTCACGCCGCAGATATAAACGCCCGTGTCGAAGGGTGCCTACCTTTGTTTGGGGTATAGATCCGTTTTTTTTGACCGATGGCAATCGATTCCGTGCTACTTGCCAATGCAGAAATCCCGGAAGACCACATCCAGCACGTCATCAACTGCGATACGACCCGTGATTTCCCCCAAGGCCCGCGCCGCCAGACGCAAATCCTCCGCCGCCAGTTCGGGCAAAGGAGCCGTTTGGGCACGTTCCAACGCCTCGAGGCAGCCCTGCACGGCCAGCCGGTGGCGCAGGCGCGTCACGACCGGCGCGGCCCCCGTTGTCCAGCGCCGTTCCACTTCATGCTGCAAACGGTCCTCCAGCACAGGCAGCCCCGCCCCCGTCAGGGCGGAAACCGGAACCACCGTCCGGCCCAGGATCTCCGGAGTCAAATCCGTTGCCAACAGATCGCTTTTGTTCAGAACGATCACGGCATTTTCGTCGATCAGGGCCACCGTTTGCGCATCAAGGGCCGGCCACGTTCCGCCATCGAGCACCACCAGTTTCAAATCGGCTGTTGCCGCCCGGGCCAGGGCACGACGAACTCCTTCCGCTTCCACCGCCTCCGTTTCCGTCCGCACGCCGGCGGTGTCGGCCAGAAGCACGGGGTAGCCGCCAAGATCCAAAGGCACCTCGATCACATCGCGGGTGGTCCCGGCGGTGGGGGCAACGATTGCCGCATCCCGTCTAGCCAGACGATTCAGTAGACTCGATTTGCCCGCATTGGGCGGACCGATAAGGACGACATGAATCCCGTCCCGGATTTGCTCGCCGCGTTTACCATCGTCAAGATGGGTCCGCAGCGTTCCTGCCAGGTCGATGATTTCCTTGTGGACGGTGGTGATAACGTTTGAGGGCAGATCGTCCTCTGGAAAGTCGATCACGGCTTCCCAATGTGCGAGCAGCCGCACCAGGCGCTCCCGCCACTCTTCATAAAGACGGGCCAGGGCGCCGTCCATCTGTTGCAGCGCCTGGCGCCGCTGGGCTGCGGTTTCCGCCGCCACCAGATCCGCAAGTCCCTCGGCGACCGTCAGATCCATCTTGCCATTCAGAAAAGCGCGGCGGCTGAACTCACCCGGTTTGGCCGGGCGCACCCCCGGCAGGCGGGCGAGCACGGCGAGCATCGCCCCGATCACCGCCCGCCCGCCATGCATGTGCAACTCGGCCACATCCTCGCCGGTAAAGCTGGCCGGGGCCGGGAACCACAAGACCAGGCCGTGATCCAACACCTCACCCGTGGCTGGGTCCCGCACTGACCGCACACTCGCCCGCCGTGGTGGTGGAAGAGGAGCTGCCGTCACCTCCGTCAAAACCCATGCCGCCACCGCCCCGGATAGACGCACCATCCCTACCCCGCCGCGTCCCGGGGGGGTGGCCAGGGCAAAAATCGTCTCATCGGCGGACAGGTACGTCACGCCGGTTCCTCTTCCGGCCGCAACAGCAACCGCTCCACCCGTCCACCGCCGATCACATGTGTATGCAGAATTTCGTCCACATCCGCATGGGTATGATACGTGTACCATACGCCTTCGGGATAAATCACCATCACCGGTCCCTGTGCGCAGCGGTCCAGGCAGCCGGCCGTATTGATTCGCACGGCGTCAAGTTTGAGTTCTTTGGCACGGGCTTTCAGATAATTGCGCAAGGCTTCCGCCCCCCGCGCTGCACAGGAGCCGGATGGATGGCCTTCGGGCCGCATGTTGGTGCAACAAAAGACATGCTGTTGGTAATACAGGGGAAGGTCGGTCATGGACGCCTCGTGATGTTCAAGGAATCGAGGGGGTGCGGGGGAGGCACGGCCTCCCCCGCATTCTGAGTTTTTGTTACGGGGGATGCTGTGCCTCCCCCGTAACAAAAAACACAACGTGGGGGGAGGCGCAGCCTCCCCCCACACCCCCCTCGATTCCTTCCCTTCCCTTATTGCAGCGGCATTGGGGCGCACCTTCCCTCACGGTCTCTATTTCTTGGCGTGATCGGCGTCCTCTGGAGGTGTCGTGCGTCCACCACCCATGGTGGCCAGAAACTGCGACCACAAGGCCGCCTGTACCTTCTCGAGTCCCTGGATGCCGTTCGGCAGCCAAGTGCGCAGCAAGTGGTCGATATCCATGACTTTCAGGTTGGCGCGCAGACGATCTTCGATGTCTTGCAACAGATGATCCTGCAAGGGCTTGACATCGGGGAGACCAAAAAAGGACCGCGCTTCCGCCGGCGTACAGTCGATATCGATATGGATTTGCATTCCCGTACTTCTGGTGATTGCATTGTTCATGAACCATCCCCAAAGTAAGGCTTCGCGCACGAGAATGCAATGTCCGATCTCGGGCACCCCCATGGCCCCGTGTCCGCCAGCGTGAAGCCTTGCGGCAGAAGCCAAAGGGAAAATGTTTCACGTGAAACACAGAACTGTGTATGCTATGGCGTCCGTGATGCGGTATCCTGGCACGGAAACGGGAAGAAGGACAGGGAACATGCATGACGTGATCGTCGTCGGGGCGGGCCATGCCGGGTGCGAAGCCGCCGCTGCCGCCGCGCGGCTGGGGGCGCGCACGTTGTTGCTGACTCATAAACTGGAAACGATCGGCGAAATGTCATGCAACCCGGCCATCGGCGGTTTGGCTAAGGGACATTTGGTGCGGGAAATTGACGCTCTGGATGGCCTGATGGGGCGCGCCATCGACCATGCCGGCATTCAGTTTCGCCTGCTCAACCGATCGAAAGGACCGGCGGTGCATGGACCACGCGCCCAGGCCGACCGGGCCTTGTACCGGAACGTCCTGCGGACGTTGCTCGCCGAGTCGCCTCTCCTGGAAGCGCGCGCCGGAACGGTCGAGGATCTGATCGTGGATTCGGAAGGGAGACTCGCCGGCGTGCGGCTGGCCGACGGCCAAAGCCTCTGGGCCGGAGCGGTGGTCCTGACGACGGGCACTTTTCTGCGCGGCCTGATCCATTGCGGAACACGACAGGAGCCGGCGGGCCGGGTTGGAGAGCCGCCCGCCCATGGCGTGTCCGCGGCCCTGGCCCGCCTGGGCTTTCCGCTCGGGCGCCTGAAAACGGGAACGCCGCCCCGGCTGGACGGGCGGACCATCGACTGGGTCGGCCTGGACGTACAGGCGGGCGATGATCCCCCCCAGCCTTTTTCCACCCTGACTGAACGGATCACGACTCCCCAGGTGGTGTGCCACCTCACCGGCACCACTGCGGCGGCGCATGCCGTGATCCGGGCCAATCTGCACCAGGCGCC
Organism: Rhodospirillaceae bacterium; assembly: GCA_009773045.1. GTDB lineage: Bacteria > Pseudomonadota > Alphaproteobacteria > Rhodospirillales > Rhodospirillaceae > WOUV01. The sequence goes on from WOUV01000032.1 coordinate 6,194, forward strand.
GATGTATTCGGGCCAGATCACCAGCATCGGTCCTCGCTATTGCCCCAGCATCGAAGACAAGGTGGTGCGGTTCGCCGACCGTGACCGGCACCAGATTTTCCTGGAACCGGAGGGACTGAACGATCCGACCATCTACCCCAACGGCATTTCGACCTCATTGCCCGAGGAAGTGCAACGGGAGATGCTGCGTCACATTCCCGGCTTGGAGCGGGCACGGATGCTGCGCCCCGGCTATGCCATCGAATACGATTACGTCGATCCCCGTGAACTGAAGCCCACTCTGGAGACTCGTCGCGTGCCCAGGCTGTTCCTGGCCGGTCAGATCAACGGCACCACGGGATACGAGGAAGCCGCGGCACAGGGCATCATGGCGGGACTGAACGCGGCCCTGGCCTGCGCCGGAGCGGCACCGTTCATTCTGGACCGGGCCGAAGCCTATATCGGCGTTCTGATCGATGACCTGACCACCCTTGGCACCAGGGAGCCGTATCGCATGTTTACCTCGCGCGCCGAGTACCGGCTGGTGTTGCGGGCCGATAATGCCGACCAGCGCCTGACCGGACGCGGCCTGGCGGTGGGGTGCGTGGGGCCGATTCGTGCGCAGGCCTTTACCGCCAAGCGGGAGGCCCTGGAAGCGGCACGGTCTTTGCTGGATACCCTGCACGCCTCCCCCACCAGCCTGGCGCGGCAGGGATGGGCGATCAATCAGGATGGCATACGGCGGGGTGCGCGGGACCTTCTCGCCATGCCCGGGGTGACGATGGCCCGGCTGGTTCCCTTGTGGCCGGTTCTGGCGACACTGCGTCCCGACGTGGCGGAGCAGATGGAAATCGAAAGCTGCTATGCGGGCTATTTGCAGCGGCAGGAAGCGGACATCCGGGCCTTTCGCCGTGACGAGAATCTGCTGTTGCCGGAAAGCCTGAACTACGATGCCATCGGTGGACTGTCCACCGAAGTGCGTCTGAAACTGAAGGCCGCCTGTCCCCCCACGCTGGGCGCCGCGGCCCGTATTCCGGGGGTGACGCCGGCGGCCGTGACCGCTTTGCTCGGGCATGTCCGCAAACGCGCGGTGGAGTGTTTCACGTGAAACATTCCCTCCCGATGATGACACCGGCGGCGTTCCAGGAGGTCAGCGGTGTTTCACGTGAAACACTGGAGCGACTCCAGAGATACGTCGCCGTGCTGAGTCACTGGCAGAAGCGAATCAATCTGGTGGGAACGGCGACGCTGGCCGATGTGTGGCGGCGCCATGTTTGGGACTCGGCGCAACTGAAGCCGCTGCTGCCGGCAGAAACACGGGTGCTGATGGATGTGGGCAGCGGAGCCGGCTTTCCCGGCCTGGTGCTCGCCCTCCTGGGGGTGCCGGAGGTGCATCTCGTCGAGGTCGACGCGCGCAAAAGTGCCTTTCTGCGCGAGGCGGCCCGCGTCACCGACACGCCTGTCATCCTCCATACCGCCCGCATCGAAACCCTGTCCCCCTGGCCCGTCGATGTCGTCACCGCCCGTGCCGTGGCCCCCTTGGGATCTCTGCTGACGCTGGTGGCCCCTTTTTTGTCACGGCCAGAAGCCCTGGGGGTATTTTTAAAAGGCCGGAACGCAGAAGAAGAATTGACCACGGCACGGAAACAGTGGAGAATGACCGTCACCCGGATTCCCAGCCAATCGGACCCTTCGGGTGTCGTCTTGTGCGTGAAAGAGGTGTATCGTGCCTGAAGCCGTTGTATCCTCTGCCAGAACCTCGCCGCGCATCGTCGCCGTTGCCAATCAGAAAGGCGGAGTCGGCAAAACCACCACCACCATCAACCTTGCCACGGCCCTGGCCGCCGTGCATCGCAAGGTGCTGATCATCGATCTGGACCCCCAGGGCAATGCCAGCACCGGGGTGGGAATCTCGCGGGCCACCCGGACGGTCAACACCTATCATGTACTGAGCGCCCTTGCTCCGGTGGAGCGCGCGATTCTCCCCACTCTGGTGCCTGGGTTGCATATCGTGCCGGCCGGCGTTGATCTGGCGGGAGCGGAAATCGAACTGGTGACGAGCGAACAGCGCGAGTATCGTTTGCGCACGGCGCTGACCGGACATTTGTCCGGATTCGACCATGTTCTGATCGATTGCCCGCCGTCGCTGGGTCTGTTAACGCTCAATGCCCTGGTGGCGGCGGAAACCGTGATCGTGCCGTTGCAGTGCGAATTTTTCGCCCTGGAAGGTGTCAGTCATCTGGTGAAAACCATCGAACGGATCAAAAAAACTTTCAATCCTCGCTTGGCCCTCCAGGGCGTGGTGTTGACCATGTTCGACAAGCGCAACAACTTGTCAGACATGGTGGCCAACGACGTGCGCGGATTTTTTGGCGCGAAGGTCTACAATACCGTCATCCCCCGCAATGTTCGCATTTCCGAAGCCCCGTCCCATGGCAAGCCGGCGTTGATCTATGACTTGCGATGCCCGGGTTCCCAGGCCTATGTGCATCTGGCAAGCGAAGTGTTGCGCCAGGAAAGTGTATGCGACACCGGGACGATACGAGACGGCGATGCGCAAAGATAAATTGCAGCGTCTGGGGCGGGGGCTGTCGTCGCTGTTAGGGGACGACGAAATAGTCGAACCCATCAGGGAAACCAGGGAAAGCACCCAGGCGATTCCGGTTGATTTCTTGCAGCCGGGCCGCTTCCAGCCACGTCGTCATTTCGACGCCGGGGGTATCGCGAGCCTTGTCGATTCGATCCGCCGTCGCGGAATCCTGCAACCCATTCTGGTACGCTCCCTGGCGGAACAGCCCGGGCACTATGAAATCATCGCAGGCGAACGGCGCTGGCGGGCGGCACAACAAGCGCAACTGCGCGAAGTGCCCATCATCGTGCGCGAACTGTCGGACAAGGAGGCGCTGGAGGTCGGCCTGGTGGAAAACCTGCAACGGCAGGATCTTTCCCCTCTTGAGGAGGCAGAAGGCTACAGCCGCCTCGTGGAAGAGTTTCACCATACTCAAGAGGAACTGTCCCAGGCCGTCAGTAAAAGCCGCAGCCATGTCGCCAACATGATGCGCCTGTTGGTTTTGCCCGATCCCATCAAGGAAATGCTCGATCACGGCACGTTGTCGGCGGGACATGCTCGCGCTTTGTTGGGCGCGCAGGAGCCGGTCAAACTGGCCCAAAGCATCGTGAGCCGCGGTTTGAACGTGCGCCAGACGGAAAAGATGGTGCAGAAGGAAGGGGGCAAGATCGCCCGCAAAGCGGAGCACGCCGCGCGCACCCGGGACGCCGACCTGATCGCCCTGGAACGGGACATTTCCAATCGCCTGGGATTGAAGGTCAGCCTGTCCTTTGGGGGCCAGGGGGGCGAACTCACCATCCACTATCGCAGCCTGGAACAACTTGATGACATTCTGCTCCGTCTCAATGCGCCGGGATCCCCCCTTTCTCCACCGCCCCCTGCCTATGCCCATGCAGAATCAGAGGCAATGCCCGAGGATTCCGACGGGACAGATGACGGGACAGAGACGGATATGGAGGGGACGCCGGCCCAACAACAGCACACACCACCCCCATGAACGATGATCGCATCTTTCTTTATGACTGCACTCTGCGCGACGGCGCCCAAACGCAGGGCGTTGATTTCACCGTCGCCGACAAGGGAGCCCTTGCCAGGGAACTCGATGCCCTTGGCGTCGATTACGTGGAAGGCGGCTGGCCAGGGGCCAATCCCACCGATGACACGTTTTTCCATACCCCTCCCCTTCTGACTCAGGCGCGGCTCACGGCGTTCGGCATGACGCGGCGGAATGGACGCAGCGCCGCCAACGATCCCGGCCTTAACGTTCTTCTGCACAGCGGCGCACGGGTGATCACCCTTGTGGGCAAGTCCTGGGATTTCCAGGTCAAAGTGGCGCTTGGAGCGGAACTCGATGAAAACCTGCGCATGATCCACGACAGCGTGACCCATGTCGCGGCGCGTGTGGATGAAGTTTTGTTCGATGCCGAACATTTTTTCGACGGTTTCAAGGCCAACCCCGACTATGCCCTTGCGTGTTTGCGCACCGCATATGCGGCGGGCGCCCGGTGGGTGGTGTTGTGTGATACCAATGGCGGCGGTCTGCCGTTCGAGATCGAGGCGATCGTGGGACAGGTGACGGCCCATGTGCCCGGCAGCCATCTTGGCATTCATTGCCACAACGACACCGACAATGCTGTCGCCAGCTCGCTGGCCGCCGTGCGTGCCGGTGTCCGCCAGGTGCAGGGCACCGTGAACGGCCTGGGGGAGCGGTGCGGCAATGCCAACCTGACCTCGATCATTCCCAATCTGGTCTTGAAAATGGGATGCCGCACCGGCGTTGGCACTGACGCGCTGACCCGGCTCGTCTATATATCACGGGTGTTGGATGAGCGTTTGAACCAGGCGCCACGCCGGAACGCGCCCTATGTGGGGGAAGCCGCTTTTGCCCACAAGGGCGGCTTGCATGCCTCCGCCGTGGCGAAAGATCCCCGCTGTTATGAACACATCACGCCGGAGCAGGTGGGCAACCATCGCCAGATTCTGGTGTCGGACCAGGCCGGACGCGCAAGCATTCTTGCCCGTTTCCGCGAGATTGGACTTCTGTTCGATCCGGCAGATGCCAGGGTCGACACTCTGGTGAACGATGTGAAGAGCCGCGAGTATCAAGGCTATACCTACGATGGCGCGGATGCCAGTTTCGAGCTTTTGGCCCGGCGGGCACTGGGGCTTGTGCACACCTTTTTTCTGGTGCAGTCGTTCCGGGTCATCGATGAGTGGCGCCCGACCAGCGCCGGCACCGTCGAGACCATCACCGAGGCGACGATCAAGGCGGAGATCCATGGCACCCTCGTCATGACCGTGGCCGAAGGCAACGGGCCGGTGCATGCCCTTGATTCGGCCCTGCGCAAGGCGCTGGCGCCGGTTTATCCCGCCCTGAACGACTTGAAACTCATCGACTACAAAGTGCGCATCCTGACGCCCGAGGCGGCCACCGCCGCGGTGATCCGGGTGATGATCGAAAGTTCCGATTCCCATGGCCACCGCTGGGGAACGGTGGGGGTTTCCACCAATGTCATCGAAGCGTCCTACCACGCCCTGAACGACTCCCTGACCTACAGGCTGCTGCGCGATGCCGCGGAGACCATGAAAGACCATCCAGCATGAATCCGGCCAGCATGAATCCGGTACATGTGATCGGCGGGGGGCTTGCCGGAAGCGAGGCCGCCTGGCAACTGGCCCGGGCTGGGGTTCCGGTGGTTCTGCATGAAATGCGTCCCGGGCGGATGACGGAAGCCCATGTCAGCGCCCATCTGGCCGAACTCGTGTGTTCCAATTCGTTTCGCGCCGATGACCCGGAAACCAGCGCCATCGGTCTGTTGCACGAGGAAATGCGGCGGGTGGGATCGCTGGTCCTTGCCTGCGCCGATGCGCACACGGTGCCGGCGGGCGGGGCGCTGGCCGTGGACCGCACCGCCTTTGCCGCGGCGGTCGAGGCGACCTTGAGCGCGATGCCGGGCGTGACCATCCTCCGGGAGGAACTGACCACCGTGCCGCCGGAGGATTGGGACTCGGTCATCGTTGCCACCGGCTCCCTGACCGCGCCGCCGCTCGCCGAAGCGATCCGGCAGGTGACGGGAGAGGAATCGCTGGCTTTTTTTGATGCCATCGCCCCCATCGTGCACCGGGAGTCCATTGATTTTGGCATCGCCTGGTTCCAGTCGCGCCATGACAAGGCGGGACCGGCGGGGAACGGGCGCGATTACATTAATTGTCCCCTCGATCGTGCGCAGTATTACGCCTTCGTCGCCGCGTTGCTGGCGGCGGAAAAAACAGAGTTCCGCCCATGGGAAAAGACGGCCCCCTATTTCGAAGGCTGCCTGCCGGTGGAGGTGATGGCCGCCCGTGGGCCTGACACCCTGGCCTATGGTCCCATGAAGCCAATCGGCCTGCGGGATCCCCGTCACCCGGACCAGCGCCCCTTTGCCGTGGTTCAGTTGCGGCAAGACAATCATCTCGGCACCCTTTACAACATGGTCGGATTTCAAACAAAATTGAAACATGGAGAACAGGTGCGTCTGTTGCGCACCATTCCCGGCCTAGAGCAGGCCGAATTCGCCCGGCTGGGGAGTTTGCACCGCAACACCTTTCTCAATGGCCCGCGTGTCCTTGACCCTCTGTTGCGTCTTAAAGCCGATTCACGCCTGCGGTTTGCCGGGCAAATCACCGGCTGCGAAGGATATATGGAAAGTGCGGCCATCGGCTTTCTGGCAGGCCGCTTTGCGGTCATTGAACGACGGGGCGGGAATCCTCTGCCCCCGCCGCCGGTGACAGCCCTTGGCGCCTTGCTGAATCATATCACCGGCGGAGCGAAGGCCGAGACGTTCCAGCCCATGAACATGAATTTCGGCCTGTTCCCCGAACTTGGCGGCAATACCCCACCGGCACGCCCCTTGAAAGGACGGGAACGCCGGCTGGCTCAATGCCGGCGGGCGCGACAGGCCTTGACAGACTGGCTTGCCCTGGACGCGATGCCCGGCCCATGAAAGACGCCCTCCCCTGGCAGTTGGGTGTGAACCAAAGCTGTGCATTAGGCGGCACGGCGTCGTGAAGGGTTTGGTTGGTTACGATTTGCGGGTGTCGGCGGGTTGGCGGCGACAGTTGCCCGCCGGCGGCTTTTCCGAGCATTCGGTCATCGCCATCGCCCGCGACCACGGGGCGGGAGGCAAGGCCATCGGGGCGGTACTGGCGCAACGGCTGGGCGTGCCGTTGTATGACAGACAGATCCTGGAAAAAATCGCCGAGCGCTTGAAAGCAGATCCGGATTCGTTGCACGCCCTGGACGAAGGCGTCGGCAGCGCCCGGGAACTATGGCTTTATCGGATGGTCACGGGCATCGACCTCAGCCCCGGCACCTACCGGCGTCATCTGGTCAATGTCATTCTCAGCCTTGCCAAGATCGGTGGTATCTTATGCGGTCGGGGGGCACACGTTGTTCTGTCCACCAGCGCCGCCCTGCGGGTGCGCATCACGGGATCGCCCGGGGTGTGCGCCGAACGGGTTGCGGCAAAGGAGAACATCCCCGTCGAAGATGCCTTGCGTCGAATCGAGGAGGTGAATCATAACCGCGGCAAGTTCGTGTGGGACATGTTTCAGTCACGCCTCAATGATCCGACCCAGTTCGATCTCGTGATCAATACCGACCGTCTGACCGATCACGAACACGTGGTCGAAATGATTGTGAGCGCCTCTCAGGCCATCGGTGCCTATAAACACGAACGGGAAGAATGAAGGAAGGAAATGAATGGAAGGCCCCACCCAGTCGTTGCCATGGCCCCACCGGGCGCGGCCTCTCCCCCTTATCGCTCCCTCTCCCCCTTCCCGTTCCCAATGCCGCAACGCAGGGGGAAAGTTCGGTGGCAGGCTCCGCTCCGCCCAGCAGTGTACTCAAGGCAGACAGTTTGGCAGGCAGCTTATCGCGCGCAAGGGCCGTAACGGCGGCGGTGGCAAGGGTTGTTTCGTCTATGCCAAGGCGCGGCGATGCCAACGTGCCGCGCAAACGCAACAGACCGGCAACGGCTCGCCCCCGTGCCCCCATGCCGGACTGTGGACGAAGGGCGATGTCCATCGCCTCCGTCGCGAGGGACACCGTTCCGCCGCCCACCACGTGAACGCGGCTCGTTTCAAGGGCAATGCCTTTTTCGGTTGTGACGAGGCCATTCTTTGCGGTCACGGCGATAACACCACAGGAAATTTCGGTTTGTTCTTGGCCTGTAACAGGGATGTCGAGCAAACGCCACACGTCGTTCACGTCTGCCGTTCCCCGGTCAGGGAGGTGCAGGCGTGCGGGACCGATGGAAAGAGCGAGCTGCCCGGACACATCCGCCGCAAGCGCGCGCATATGCGTTCCCCGCCCCACCAGGGAGGCCTTGAGCTTGGCCGGGGCGCCTTCAAGGCTCGTCAGCAGAGCGGTTTCCGTCAACACCTGTCCAAGACCGATATTCTCGCCATCGGCCCACAGCCGCACGAGAATGCCCCCCTCCTGGATCGGTTCGGTGTGCCCGATGAGGGTCAGACGACCGCCGGCCACACCGAAGGTCAAAGGTTCGATCGCCAGCGCCCCGTGCCGGGTCGTTGCCAGTGTCGCCGTGACATCGGTGAGAACCATTCTGGCCAAATGGATCGTTTCCGCCTTCATTTTCAGTTCAACCGCAGATCCCTGAAGCGGCGCCAGCGACAGCGGCCAGTCGGGAATGACACGGGGGTCCGATTCGGAAGAACCGACCGGTACCACGGGGGACGCGGAAACCCGCATGCCGCTCAGATCGATCCGACGGGAAGACAAAGTGGCGGCAACCGCCTGCCCGCTTTCCGTGATCGTCACGGTTCCGGCCACATCGGATCCCCCGACCGTGCCCGTGAGGCCGGCCAGCGTGTACTTCTTCCCGCCGCCGGTCAGGCGCCCACTGAACTGATAGGGACCGGAGACCGGCAACGCCACTGCGGGCCACAGCGCCCCAAAGGCCGCAAAATCGGCGCCGCGCGCATCAAGCGACAGTTCAAGCCCTTCCCCCGTCACGGGACGTGCCACGACGCCGCTCACGGTCACCGTGGCGCCGGCAGCCATCACCGTCAGATCCAGGGCAAACGGACGATTGGCACGCACATCCGCCAGGGATCCTGTCTTGCCCCGTCCTGCGACCGGCACCGTGCCCAGTGTGCCCTCGATGGAAAAGACGGTCGGCTTTTCCGCATCCTCGACCGTTGTCGCCGTCAGGCGACCGAAGCGAAAGGTGCGCACGTCTCCCTTTGCGCCGTCCCGCAGAGTCACCACCGCCTGCCGGATCTCAAGGGCGGTGTTGTCAAAGGCCGTCATGCCGGAAGGAGAAAAGGCGCCCCCTTCCACGGTTTCTTGTGCAAATCCGCCGGCAGGTCCGTCGAATGTCCAGTTGTTCCGTCCCTCCCGGTTGGCTTCAAACAGAATGTCAGGCTCCACCAGGGTCATGCGCCGCACCGTGAGGATTCCCCTCAAAAGGGGCGCCAGGGCGAGTTCCATCGTGAACCGTCGGGCCGTCACCATGTCGGGCCGTGTTCCCCATGGCGCATTGGCCAGGGCCACATCGTGCACGACCAACGTGGGGGACGGCACGAACGCGATTTCGAGATTCCCCCGGATGGTCATCGTCCGCCCGGTTGCCGCCGTAATCCGTTCAGCGACCAGACCACGGTAACGGTTGAAATCCACCGTTTCCAGAACGGCAACGCCCGCTACGCCAACAGCCAGCGTCAAGGCAAGAACAAGGGTGATAAGCGTTCTGACACGCATGAGATGATGTTCCAGTCACTGGTTTGTGCCGGGGTTTATGTCGGCAGGTAAAATTTTTGCCGGTAAAATTTTTAATGACAGTCTATTGCCAAAAAATGCGCAGAGCCAGGAACAAGTGCGGAGGCTCCACGGCAATCGGGGGTGTGTTCCTGCCCTCGAGCGCCGCGCGTCCACGGCCCCCTTGGCGTGGCGACGCCGGCGCTCCGCAGCAGGCCGAAGGCATGCGTTCCGCAGTCGTTTTCCGCCTTTGGCCCGCCGTCACGGCTGTCTCTTTTTCTTCACCCGATGGCCCTGGCGGAGACTCGATTCTGCCCTTGATCGCAGGGTGGAGAGGAGTTGGCAGGAACAGCGCACCCGTGTATTCTTAGATACGGAGAGGATGCAGGAGGGGACCAATCTTATGAGTGATCTTCAGAAGGGTAACAACGGGAACATCACACCTGATCTCACATCCCAGAAAACCCAGCACATTGGCAAGTACACGATTGTCGATGTGTTGGGCAAAGGCGCGATGGGGGTGGTGTACAAGGCGTGGGACCCTGACCATCTATCAGTTTAGCGCAATGGGTTGTTGACGGCACGAATCTGCGTGTGATTCAAGGGGTCTAGCTTTGATGGAAGGGGGACTCAAATCG
>WOUV01000033.1 GCA_009773045.1 Rhodospirillaceae bacterium
CCGCATATCTTTTTATGTTGAACAGTATGATGGACAGATTTCAAGTGAACTGTTCCAACCTCGCCCCTGACGGGATCCGTCCGTGATCGCCCATGAAGGTGATTCCCTTTCCCACGCTTCGGGGGTCATTTGGCGGCGTTGACGATTTTGTCCACCGGGATCAGGCTTTGGTGCATGGCGGCGTCTTTCTTGGGGTCCATGCCAAAGGACAGCGCCCAAAGCTGGCTGTAGAACACGACCGGGATTTTGTAGTGTGTCCCGAACGCCGTATTGATCATGTCCTGATAGATCTCGACATTGGTTTGGCACAGGGCGCACGGGGTGCAGATCGCATCCGCCCCCTTCTCCGTTGCATCCTTCAGGATACCCGCCATCAGATGAAGGGTCTTGTCGGGGCTGACGGCCGAGACCGCGCCGCCGCAACACGAGGTTTTGAATTTGAAATCAGCAATCGGTGTCGCCCCCGACGCCTCGATGAAGGTGTCCAGAAACTTCGGTTCCTCATAGGTATCGTACTGACCGCCCCGTTCGGTGCCGGCGAAGGGACGCAGGGTCTGACAGCCGATATAGCCGGCCACCTTGACCCCCTTCAGCGGTGTTTTGACGTTTGCCTTCACGGCGTCGATGCCAACATCGTTGACCAGCACCTCGCAGATGTGACGCACGTGCAGGCTGCCGTCATAGGTGCGACCGGCGGCGCCCAGAACCTCGTTGATCTCGGTCTTGAAGGCGGTGTCTTCACGCACCTGCTCGTTGAAATAGTGGCTGTTCAGATAGCAGGCGGGGCAGCCGGTCACGAAATCCTCCGGCCCGTTGTCACGCGCGCGGGATAGGTTGCGAGCCGTCAAGGCCACCGTCGGCAGGTGTCCCTGCTGGACGTGACCGATGGAGGCGCCGCAGCAATTCCAGTCGCTCACGTCTTTCAATTCGACGCCCAGCTTGGGCAATACCGCCCGCAGCGAGGTGTCGAGATGCTTGCCAGTCCCCTGGGAAGCGCAGCCGGGATAGAAGGTGTATTTCTTCGACATGGCTCACTTCCTCCCTGCGGTATGACGCGCCTCGATGGCGGCGGCGGCGGCCAGCATTTTCTTCAATTCGCCCCTGTTCTTGATGCGATGCGGCAGGCCAAGGGGCAATCGCCCCACCTTGACAAAGGCAAAGGCGATGCTTTTGAACGCCAGAAGTTTCTTGATTCCGGCCACAAAGCCATCCTGGAAGTAATAGAACAGACTGATGATGCGCTCGTCCGTGCGCCCGAAGGTCTCAAAGCTCCAGGTGAAGCCCTTGACGAACTTGTTGGTTTCCGACGTCCGGGCCGGGGCATAGCCTTCGCGTACCGCAAGGGTGGCCAGTTCATGCAGAATATAGGCCACCGGTACGTGCCGCGGGCAGCGGACGACACAATTATAGCACGATACGCAGTTCCACAATGTATCGGACTTCAACACCGCGTCTTTCATGCCGGCGCGGATCATCATGAACGTTTTGCGCGGGCCGTTGTCCATTGTGGTACTGAGGGGACACGAGCCGGAACACACGCCGCATTGCATGCACAAGGCCATGCGGTCGCCGCCATCGATGTTCTGATAGACCCAGCGGGTAAAGCCAAGGTCATAGGGACGGGTCGGGGTTGGGGACATCGTGGTCATAGCTCAGAACCCCTTAAACGGGTTGGGACCAAACGTATCAAGCATTTCGACGAAATCCTGGATCACCTTGGGCAGACGGCCGGAATCGGCAATCGACACCTCCGCCACGGTGACCCGCTCGGCCTCCAGCGCCATGCTTTTCAACGTATCACCGACCTTGCTCATGCGTTCCTTCGCGATGCCCGACCCCTTGATGAAATGGCACTGATAGTCATCGCCGGGTTTACATCCCATCAGCATGACGCCATCATAGCCCACCGACAAGGCATCGGAAATCAACAGCATGCTCACCGAACCAAGGCAACGGACCGGAATGATGCGGATATGGGCGCTGAACTGGTGGCGGGCGATCCCCATCATGTCCAGGGCCGGATAGGCGTCGTTCTCGCACGCCAGCACCAGGATGCGTGGTTTTTCCTCGGTTTCGTCGGGGATGTTCACCGCCTTGATCATGCTGCCCAGCATGTCCACCGTGTAATTGGTGAAACTGATGGTCCGCACCGGGCAGGCCCCCATGCAGGTGCCGCAGCGGCGGCAGCGGGTGGAATTGACCTGGGGAAAGCCCTGATCGGTTTCATCGATGGCGCCGAACGGACATTCCACCGTGCAGCGGCGGCATTTGGTGCACTGGTTCAAGCCGATGATGGGCAGCGACAAATCACCCGCGCGCGGATGCAACGCCAAGCCGTAGGCCGCGTTGTGGATGGCCTGAATGGCCTTCATCGTGGCGCCGGTGGCGTCTTCGGCGGCCTCCCCCATGTCCATCGGTCGGCGGACGGGACCGGCCACATAGATGCCGCTGCGGCGGGTTTCATAGGGAAAGCAGATGTAATGGCTGTCCGGGAAGCCGTGGGCCAGCATCGGCAGGTGTGGCCCCTGGCGGTATTGCAGGTTGAGAAGGGGCGCGCCCTCGGGCAACTTTTCCTCGGGCGGTGTCAGGGGCGGGGCACCCGTTCCGGCAACCGCGAAGGGGGCATAGGGGTTGATGTCGCTTTTGAGGGGCCTGAGTTTTTCTTCCTCCACCTCGGGCGCCTCGGCCTCCACGTTGGTGGAATTGGGCACCATGCCGGTGGCGAGCACCACCATGTCCACGCCCGAAAGCGGGATTTCCTGTTGCAACATGGCGTCATCGACGGTGACGGTCAGGGCCGCATCGACCGTTTTCACCGTGCCCTTGATGAAAATGACCCCGCTCCGCTGGGCGGTGCGATAAAATTCCTCCGCCACGCCCGGAGTGCGCAATTCCTCGTAAACAATGTAGACCATCACCTGTGGATCGGCTTCGCGCAGCTGGAGGGCCTGCTTGATGGACACGCCGCAGCAGACCGACGAACAATAGGGGAGATGGTTGGGGTCGCGCGAACCGGCGCACTGCACGAACACCACCACCCCCGGCGCCTTGCCATCCGAGCGGCGGACCACCGGCCCCTTGGCCAGCATCTCCTCCATTTCGACATTGGTGACGACATCGGGGGAAACCCCATAGCCCAAATGCCCCAGCTTGCGGGCATCATAGGGCCGCCAGCCGGTGGCGACAACGAAGGCCCCCACCGTCTGACTGCTGCCGTCGGAAAATTCAACCGTGAACCGACCCGGCATGCCGGACGTTTTTGCAACGGTGCAGCCGGTCTTGACCGTGATGCGCGAATCGGCCTCCACGGCCTTGACCAGAGTGGCAACCGTGTTGGGTTGCGGGTCTTGATAGGGGGGGCGCACCGGCATCCGCTTCGACCACTTGGCCGCCATGCCGCCCAATTGGGACGCCCGCTCCACCAGCAAAACCTCATAGCCGGCCTTGGATGCCTCGCGCGCCGCCGTCAGGCCGGAATGGCCGCCCCCCACCACCAGGACCACCTGCGAATATTCCCCCTCCACTTTAGGTTCTGGGGGGGTGGATTTGGCGGCTTCGGTGATGGCGATACGGATGTTGTCCTCGGCCATCATCTGGGTATCTTCGTCGTTCGCCGGGTGACTCCACACCACCTGTTCCCGCAGATTGGTGCGGATTACTTGGGTCCCGTTGAAGCGGAAACGATCGGTCATGGCGCGCGGTGAACAGGCAGCGATCACCACCTGATTGACCCCCCCCGCAAGATCGGCGCGAATGGTCTCAAGCCCTTCCTCGCCGCACAGGCAGGCATTGGTTTTGCAGGACTTCTTGAACTCTTTGGTGGCGATTTTTTCAAGACTGCCCATGGACACGGCATCGCCGATGCCGCAGCCGCTGCAAAGATAGACGCCGGTATTCTTTGGTGACATGAACCTTCTCCTTGCAGCTTAGCGGATGGCCTGAATCGCCTTGAGGGCTGCGGCGGTTGCCGATTGCACGGACATGGAAACATCAAGTGGTCCTGAGGCCACACCGGCCGAGAATATCCCTTGCGTTTCGTCTTCCGGCACGATGAAACCATAGGCATCGACTGGCGCGCCCGAGACGCCCTCAACGCCCGCCGGCTGCATGCCTGTGGCCAGCACCACGAGATCGTAAGGTTCGGCATAGATTTCACGGGTAATAGTGTTTTCCCCGCAGACCACCGGCCCCCCATCGGGGCCAATCTTGATTTCGGCCGGTTTGGATTTGATCAGCCGGACGTGTGGATCATTCACCACCTTGCGGTAGAAGGCTTCCAGTTTGTCGTGGGCGCGGATGTCGATGTAATAGATATCAACCGTGGCTTCGGCGGACTGTTCGCGCATGTAGGCGGCATGTTTCATGGAGGCGAGGCAGCAGATGCGCGAGCAATACTCCAAGTGGTTATAGTCGCGGGACCCGGCACACTGAATCAATGCCACCTTTTTCGGTGCCACGCCATCGGATGGCCGCACGATCTTCCCCTGTGTCGGGCCGTTGGGGGCGGCCAGGCGTTCCATCTCGACATTGGTGATGACGTCTTTCAGATAGGCATAGCGATAGGGGCTGATCCTGGCGGCGTCATAGGGCTGCCAGCCGGTGGCCCAGACGATGGCGCCGACGTGCAGATCGAAGGTCGATTCCTTTTCATCGAGATCGACGGCATCGTATTTGCACGCGGCTTTGATTCGCTCCGCCTCCGGTGTGCCAAGGACCTGGGGCGCGATGACATAGCGCATGGGAAAGGCCATTTCGTGGGGCAGATAGGCCGCGGAAACCTTTCCCAGATTGTAATCGAATTGATTTTGCACTTTCATCTCGGTGGCCCGGGCGCAATCGCCGCAGGCGGTGCAATTGGCCTTCACGTAACGCGGCGCCTGGCGGACCGTGACGGTGTAATCGCCCCGTTCCCCCGTGACCGCCGCCACGGAGGCCAGGGTGAACACCTTCACCTTTGGATTCCTGCGGATGCGCTGGAAATTGATTTCAAGCCCGCAGGTGGGATGACAGAGTTTCGGAAAATAGCGGTTGAGCTGCGCCACCCGCCCGCCCAGGGCCGGCGCTGACTGCGGGGCCTGCTTTCCGTCATGTCCCCTGACTCCCTGCTGGATCGATCACGACCGCACCGTGTCGGATCACACCGTGGTTGAAGGTCACGCCCTTTGGTGCATCCCTTATGCGCATTATGCCAGGGAAGAGGCAAAGGCCGCCACAAAAAACATTATCATATTACGATATGCTCATGTAACTGGAAAAAACATGTGGCTATTGTCCCCTCGCCCGCTCCGTTTTTGAACAGGGGGAGGGAACAAAAGCCCACCCCCGCACCCCTGTTCTCTCGATTCCTGGCGATTATTTCAATCCTTGATAATAATCCTGAAGGATTTTTACCACCTCGGGGCGGCTGAACTCCGGCGGAATGGGTTCGCCCTTGGACAACATGTCCCGCTGTTTGGTGCCGGAGATGTTGACCTGATCCTCCTTGCCGTGGGGGCAGGTTTTGGCGGTGGCCATGCCATAGCATTTCCGGCAATAAAACGTGATGTCGATTTTCAAGGGCTGGGTGATGAGCGCCCCCGGCCACAGGGTATCGAAAATGTGCTGGGCATCGAAGGGGCCGTAATAGTCGCCAACGCCGGCGTGATCGCGCCCGACGATCAGGTGGGAGCACCCGAAATTCTGCCGGATCACGGCATGGATCAGGGCCTCGCGCGGCCCGGCATAGCGCATTTCGATGGGATAGCCGGCCTGGATCACGGTGCCGGGCACGAAGTAATGGTCGATCATCGCGCCGATGGCTTTGGTGCGCACCTCCGCCGGGATGTCCCCTTCCTTCAACTTGCCCAGCACCTGGTGGATAAACACGCCATCGGTGACCTCGACGGCGATCTTGGCGAGGTGTTCATGGCTGCGGTGCATGGGGTTGCGGGTTTGGAAGGCCGCCACCTTCGACCACCCTTTTTGGGCGAACACGGCGCGAGATTCGGCGGGGCGCAGGTAAAGATCCTTGTACTTCTCGGGGTATTCCCCTTCCGACAGGCACGATATGGCGCCGGCCAGATTGACCTCTCCCTGACCCATGACCTTTTGCACGCCGGGATGTTTGGAGTCGGTCGTCCGGTAAATGTGCTGGCATTCGAAGGCCCGGTCGATGGTGTATTTCTCGGTCACCGTCATGACCGCCATGATCGTACCCGAGTCCTCATCGACCAGGGCGACCTCTTCCTCCGCGCCGATGGAATCGGCCAGGGCCTTCGTGGTCGAAAGGGTGATGGGAATCGGCCAGAACAGGCCGTTCGTCATTTTCATGTGGGCGCAGACTCCCTCCCAGTCGGCCTTGCCCATGAAGCCGTCAAGGGGCGTGTAGGCGCCCATGGCCAGCATGATCACATCCGATGTTTCACGGCTGGTCATGGGCACTTTTTTCAGACTCGCGGCCCGTTTCAATTCTTCGGCGCGTTCAACGGCAGGGACGAGGCGGGGCTTGAGTTCACCACCTCCGTGGGGGGGGACCAGCTGCGACATGGGTGTTCTCTCCTTGCGAATGGGAATCTCTGGTGGCGGGCGGAAGCCACGCGCCCCGACAGCCGATTCGGAAAGGGGACTTGAACAGCGTCCCCTCCTCAATCGTTGCCAGAAACCCAAGCCCCCCGCTTGCCTCGTGCATGAGCCAGGGCAAAATAATCGAATCTCGTCCCCACTTCCACAGGAAACCGCTCTCTCTTCGATTGCGGTTTCAAAGTTCGGTGTATTTGCGGGCGTTCCCCCGCGCCCGTTCGACGGGATAGCGGACGGCATTGGTTTCGATCTTGCCAGCCGCGGCCGCACTAAGATCAAACCCCGCGCGTTCCGCAATCAACAGAAGATAAATCAGCACATCGGCGCATTCTTCTTGCAGTCTGTTCCGGAAGGCCGGATCGTGTACGAGTTTGTCCATGTCGCTCTCCGTGCGCCATTGCGCGAGTTCCAGAAGCTCCGCCGCCTCGATGCTGACCGAGGCCATAAGCTGGCGCAGGGTGTGGAATGACCCCCAGTCCCGGGCGTCACGAAACGCGACCAAGCGCCGCGTCACTTCGGCGAGACTCGGCGAAGGATCCGGCGTTTGATCGTTCATGCACGACTCCTTGTCTTTAAACAGGCCTTTCCTTGAACAGGCGTACCGCCTGACAGGACCGGAGAAAATCATCCGCAGGGTAACGTGTTTTCGGTGTTTGACAAGACCCGCGCCCGGATATATGAATGACCAGTAATATTCACGATCAGGGGGAGCGTGGCGCTTTTCATCGGGCGGCGCGGTCCTTGGAAGGGGTGAATATGGTCGTGGCCCGGCTCGCGCCGGGCGAACCCAGGGGAGGAAAATGAATGCCCACCTTTGTGTATACTGATAAATGTGATGGCTGCAAGGGCGGCCAGGTGACTGCCTGCATGTATATTTGCCCGCATGACCTGATGAAGCTCGACACCACCCGCATGAAGGCCTTCAACCAGGAGCCGGAGCAATGCTGGGAATGCCAGTGCTGCGTGAAGGCGTGCCCGCAGCAGGCCATTGAAGTGCGTGCCTATCAGGACGTGGTGCCGATGGGGGGCGCGTGCATCCCGTTGCGGACCGAGCAAAGCATTATGTGGACCATTAAATTCCGTGACGGCGAAGTGAAACGGTTCAAGTTCCCCGTTCGCACGACGTCGGTCGGCTCCATCGATCCCTATGGCAACAAGCCGGGGGCAGGCAACCTTAACGACGAGCTCCTCTTTACCGAAGCGGGGAAGACCTTGCTCAAGATCTGAACGCACGAAGCGGACAGGCAGAAGCAGAGCTGACACCGGAAGCCATCGCTTCGGGCGGTGGTGACACGCAATCACGCATGGGGATCTGCGCACCGTTCGCGGGTTTCCGTGAGGAAGGGCGGCAGACCCGTCCCGGGTATAGACGGGGACCGCCCACAACCGGAGGAAACGTTTTATGGCTGGTACTTTCGGGGATCCCGAAATCGTTGAACTGCAAAAAGACATCCTGATCATCGGCGGCGGCATGGCCGCCTGCGGCGCGGCGTTCGAGGCCAAGCGCTGGGCCGGCGACGACGTTTCGATTCTGCTGGTGGACAAGGCGGCGATGGATCGGTCGGGGGCCGTCGCCATGGGTCTTTCGGCCATCAACACCTATCTTGGCGAACAGAAGCCCGAAGATTATTGCCGCATGGTCTCGGCCGACCTTATGGGCATCACCCGCGACGATCTCGTGTATGACGTGGGCCGTCACGTGGATGATACCGTCCATCTGTTCGAGGAATGGGGCCTGCCCATCTGGAAGGCCAAGGGCAGTGAAGATGTGCTGCTGAAGGACGGCGGCAAGCCGGTCCGTTCGGGCAAGTGGCAGATCATGATCAATGGCGAGTCTTACAAGATGATCGTGGCCGAGGCCGCGAAAAAGGCTTTGGGAATCGAGAACATCATCGAACGCTGCTTCATCGTGAAAATGCTGCTCGACAAGAACGAACCGAACCGGGTCGCGGGCGCGGTCGGTTTTTCGGTACGCGAGCACAAACTTTATGTGATCAAGGCCAACGCCGTTCTGCTGGTGGCGGGCGGTGCGGTCAACATTTTCCGTCCGCGGTCCCTGGGGGAGGGCATGGGCCGCACGTGGTATCCGGTGTGGAACGCAGGGTCCACCTATGCCATGGCCGCCGAGTGCGGGGCCGAGCTGACCATGATGGAAAACCGGTTCGTGCCGGCGCGTTTCAAGGATGGCTACGGCCCGGTGGGCGCGTGGTTCCTGCTCTTCAAGTCGCAGGCCCTGAACGGGTATGGCGAAAATTACATGACCAAGAACGCGGACATGCTCAAGGCGTTCGCGCCCTATGACACCGCTACCGTGGTGCCGACGTGCCTGCGCAACCACGCCATGCTGAAGGAAATGAAGGAAGGCCGCGGTCCGATTCTGATGGACACGCCAACGGCCATGAAAAAACTGGCCGAGACCATGACGCCGAAGGAAATCAAGCACCTGGAAGCGGAAGCATGGGAAGATTTCCTTGACATGTGCATCGGCCAGGCGGGCGTGTGGGCCGGCATGAACATCCGTCCGGAGGAAACCGCCTCTGAACTGATGCCGACCGAGCCGTATCTTTTGGGATCGCACTCCGGCTGCTGCGGCATCTGGGTGTCGGGGCCGGAAGACCTCTCGCCGAAAGAATGGCAATGGGGCTATAACCGCATGACCACGGTGAAGGGGTTGTTCACCGCCGGGGATGGCGTGGGCGCCTCCGGCCACAAGTTCTCCTCCGGGTCCCATACCGAAGGCCGTATCGCCGGCAAGGCCATGGTCAAATTCGTTGACGATCACAAAACCTTCAAGCCGGAGTTCCAGAAATCGGTCAAGGAGATCACCGAGGAAATCTACAAGCCGGTCCGCAACTATCTGGAGCACAAGGACAAGACCACGTCGGAAGATGTGAACCCCTATTACATCTCGCCGAAGATGTTCCAGATGCGGCTGCAAAAGTACATGGACGAGTATGTGGCCGGCGTTTCCACCTATTATACCACCAACGCCAAGATGCTGGTAATCGGCTTGCGGCACCTGCAATGGCTGAAGGAAGATTCGGCCAATCTGAAGGCCAAGGATCTCCATGAATTGTTGCGGGCGTGGGAGAACTATCATCGTCTGCGGACGGCGGAGGCCCATCTGCGGCACATCCAGTTCCGTGAAGAAACCCGCTATCCCGGCTTCTTCTATCGCGCCGACTTCCCGAATCTGGACGAGGCCAACTGGAAGTGCTTCGTCAATTCGCGGATGAATCCGGAAACGGGGGAGTGGGCCTTGAAAAAGGTTCCGCACATCGATCTGGTGGAGAAACACTACGGCGGCCAGAAACACTGATACCGTAAAAAAACTTCCCGCAAGGGGTATGGGGGAGCCTGGGGCTCCCCCACTTTTCTGATGACGTCCGGGCCGGGCGGACGCACTCTCGTATCGCTTCAAGGATGATATCTCCATGACTCCGAAGACCTTCATCGTCGTGGGCGCCATCACCATGGCATCGCTGGTTGCCGCGGCGGGGGCGGGACGCCCTGTTTTCCATCCGACGGAGGAAGGCGGCGCGGCCGTGTTTCCTGGTCTCGTCGATACGATCGACTCGATCGCCCGGTTGACGATTCGCTCTCCGGAAGGTTCCCTGACGATCGAACGGAGCGGATCGGGCTGGAGTCTCAAGGAACGGGACGGCTATCCGGTCGATGGCGCCATTGTTCGCACAGTGATCGTGGAAATGGTCCGGGCCGTTCTTCTGGAACCGAAAACCGCCAAACCTGAACGTCATGCCCTGCTGGATCTGGTGGCGCCGGATGATCCCGCCGTCCCCAAGGGCCGTGGACGCGAACTGACGGTGCAGGATACCTCCGGCACAACCCTCGCCGCCCTTGTCATCGGCAAGCACCGTTCCGATCTGGGCGGCACGGGGGGGGAGGAGGAGGGGATCTATGTCCGCCGTCCGGGCGAGAATCAAACCTGGCTCGCCCGCACGGGCCTGTTTCCGGCCACCAAGCCTGGCGGGTGGGTGAATCCAAGCGTGGTGGCCATTGACAGCGCTCGGGTGGCGCGCGTGACTTTTCGTCCATCCGACGGTCCGTCCTTCACGGTCAATCAACCCCCTGCCCCTGCCCTTTCCGACAACGCCCCCGTGGATGAAGGCGCCGTGCGACGGGTTTTGGCCCTGCTGTCTGGCGTCACCCTGGACGATGTGCGCAAAGGAAACGCGATTCCCTTGGGGGCGGCCAAACCCCCTCGGGTCGAGGTTTCCACCCGGGATGGTCTGGTCGTCACCCTGACCGTGCACGAGCACGACAAAGCCACCTGGATCGCCGTTTCGGCCCAGGGGACCGGCGGCTTGAAAGCGGAAGCCGACACCATCAATGACCGCACCGGCGGCTGGCTGTACCGCATTCCCGCCCACACCGCCGCCACCCTCCGCACCCGGCGAGAGGATCTGTTGCGGAAAGAGGCGGATGAGGACGCATCGTAGTTCTGGATATCGAGAATGAAACCAAAATGTGGGGGAGGACACGCCCTCCCCCACGCCCCCACATTTCGTTATTCTTCTAGCGCCCGAGGGAAAGCCCTGATCGGTTGCGATCCGGGCGTGACAGGATGAGGAATGTTCTGAGAGAGAGTCCATGCGCTACCTGCCCTTGACCGATACCGACCGCGCCGTGATGCTGTCTGCCATCGGCGTTGCCTCCATCGAGGAGCTGTTTGCCGAAATTCCGGCCTCCGCCCGCTTCGACGCTGACCACACCGACCTTCCGCGGCACGCCGGCGAAATGGCGGTCGAGCGCGAGCTTTCAAGGCTCGCCGCGCGCAATCTTTCGGGGGCGCCGTGTTTTCTGGGCTGTGGCGTCTATCGTCACCACATTCCTGCGGCGGTGGAGGCCCTGATCCAGCGGGGCGAGTTCCTGACCGCCTACACGCCCTATCAGCCCGAAATCAGCCAGGGCACCTTGCAGTATCTGTTCGAGTTCCAGACCCAGGTGGCGCTTCTGACCGGCATGGAGATCGCCAACGCCTCGATGTACGACGGGGCAACGGCCTGTGCCGAAGCCGTCGCCATGGCCTGCCGTATCACCCGGCGGCAGAAAGTTTTGTTGTCCGGCGGCCTGCATCCACATTACCGCGAGGTCACCCACACCTGGGGCCGCCCGATCGGGATTGCGGTTGCGGCCCTCTCTCCCGATCCCATCGGCATCGAGGATCTGATCGGGCGGGTGGATTTGGAAACCGCCTGCGTGGTGGTGCAGAATCCGGGCTTTTTCGGCCTGCTGAAGGACCATTCGGCCCTGGCCGCGGCCTGTCACGAGGTGGGCGCCCTGCTGGTCATGGCGGTGACCGAACCGGTGTCCCTGGGGCTGGTGGAACCGCCCGGGGCCATGGGCGCCGATATCGTGGTGGGGGAGGGGCAGTCCCTGGCCGGTCCCATGAACTTTGGTGGGCCGGGGCTTGGCCTGTTGGCCACCCGGGAGAAATACGTCCGGCAGATGCCGGGCCGGCTGGTGGGAGAGACCGTCGATGTCGACGGACGGCGCGGCTGGGTGCTGACCCTCAACACGCGCGAACAGCATATCCGGCGCGAGAAGGCAACCTCCAACATCTGCACCAATGCCGGGTTGGGGGCGCTGGCCTTTGCGATCCATGTGAGTCTTTTGGGGGAGGCGGGGCTGGTACGCCTTGCCGAAATCAACCACGCCGCCGCGGTACGCCTGCGGGCGCGCCTTGCCCGGTTGCACGGCTGCCGTGTTTACCCATCCACAATGTTCAATGAATTCACCATGATGGTGCCGCGTTCGGCAGCGGTACTGGTCGAGAAGCTGGCGGCGCGCGGCGTTCTGGCGGGCGTGCCGGTGGCGCGGTTCTATCCTGAATTTCCGGAATTGGAAAATGCCTTGCTCGTCGCCTGCACCGAAACCAACAGCGCCGATGACATTGAGGCCCTGATTCTGGCGCTTGAGGAGAATTTGTAATGGACACCAACAACGCAAGCCATCACCGGGGGCTGATGCTGGAAGAGCCGCTAGTGTTCGAACTGGGAGCGGCGGGGCGAACGGGCGTCGATCTGCCCGAGCCGGAGGATCCGGTGGAAGATCGTCTGGGAGGCATGCGGCGCAAGACCCCGATCGGTCTGCCCGGCCTGTCGGAGCCACAGGTGGTCCGCCATTACACTCGTCTGTCGCAAAAAAATTACAGTATCGACACGGGATTCTATCCACTCGGGTCGTGCACTATGAAGCACAACCCGCGTCTGAACGAGGCACTGGCCCGCCTGCCGGGCTTTGCCGACATCCACCCCTTCCAGCCCGTCAGCACCGTGCAGGGGGCGCTGGCGGTGATGGCGGCGCTGGTGCAGTGGCTGAAGGCTTTGACCGGCATGGAGGCGGTGGCCCTGTCGCCGGCGGCCGGTGCCCATGGCGAGTTGACCGGGCTTATGACCATCCGTGCCGCCCTGGAAGCCCAAGGTCGCGCCCGGACCACGGTGCTGGTGCCGGCAAGCGCCCATGGCACCAATCCGGCCACGGCGGCCTTGTGCGGTTATCGGGTTCAATCCGTGCCGGCGGCGGCCGATGGCCGGGTGCCCGTGGCCGCGGTCAAAGAAAGGCTCGATGCCGACACGGCGGCCGTCATGCTGACCAATCCCAACACCTGCGGCCTGTTCGAAACCGATTTTCAGGCCATCGCCGAAGCCGTGCACGGGGTAGGGGGGTTCTGTTACCTCGATGGTGCCAACTTCAACGCCTTGGTCGGGCGGGTCCGGGTCGCCGATCTTGGCGTTGATGCCATGCATATCAATTTGCACAAAACCTTTTCCACCCCCCATGGTGGCGGTGGGCCGGGGGCGGGGCCGGTCGTGTTTTCGAAAGCCCTGGCCCCGTTCATGCCAGTGCCATTCGTGCGGCAGGGGGCGGAGGGGTTCGTTCTGGCGGAGCATCCCCGTGGTCGCGCCATCAAAACACCGTTCGGTCGGATCAAGGGCTTTCATGGGTCGTTTGGCGTGTGGGTCCGGGCGCTTGCCTATATGCTCAGCATGGGCATCGATGGGCTGCGGCAGGCTTCGGGCGATGCGGTGCTGAATGCCAATTATCTGCGGGCGCGTCTGCAAGACGACCTGACCCTTTCCTTCCCCGGTTTGTGCATGCACGAGGTTCTGTTCGACGACCGGTTTCTCAAAGGCACCGGCGTCACCACGCTCGATTTTGCCAAGGCCCTGATCGATGCGGGGTTCCATCCGATGACCATATATTTCCCTTTGATCGTCCATGGGGCGTTGCTGGTGGAACCAACCGAAACCGAAAGCCGTGAAACCCTTGATCAATTCATTGATACGGTGAAGGCGTTGGCCGCCCGGGCCAGGGCCGGGGAGGAGGCATTCTTTCACGCCGCGCCGCGCCATACGCCGCGCCGCCGTTTGGATGAAACCGCTGCTGCTCGCTATCCTAGATTGCGTTGGCGCCCGAGGAATCATACCAACGGCCTTAAAGAGTGACCGCCGATGGTGCGTTCGGCCCATTCCACGGCGAAGCGATCCCGGATCACCGCCCGCGGAGCGATCCGGCGCCCGCGCACCCCCCCGTGGACGTGCGGACAATTTCGGCTACTTCTGCTCCGCCGGGGCGGGCGCCCACCTGGGCGGTGATCGTTGGAGAGGCCGGACCAACCGTGGGCGTTGACGCGGTGGACCCAGTCTCTCAGCGTCTGGCGATCCATCCCGCAACAGGGCCATCCCGCAGGGTCGCGCCGTATCCGCTCGGCGGTGCCTGCCCCTCACGAACCAGAGCGATCGCCAGCATCCGCCGGGCCGCAGGCCCATCCTGAGGCCGCCCCGCCTCACGGCGCAGACGCGGTGAATTCCTTCCGGGAAACCGCCATGGCGGCCATGCGCCCCTCCCGATCCGTTTCATCGGAGAGAAAATCACAGAAGGCCAACCCAAACAAAACCCCCGGAACACGTCAGCAGTTCCGGCCGTTGGTATGAGAACCCGGTTTTCGGGGTTTTTGCCCTTGGCAACGGGATCAAGCGATGACCGGCTGATCGAAAGCAGATCGCAGGGACGGCTCACGATCAATGCCGCATGCTCCGCACACCCATCGCCTGGCGCTCGCCCCGGCTCATCGCTTGATCCCCCCCTGGACAAAAAATCCCGTTCCACCGTCAACTGACCGATCTGGGCGTGAAGATCGCGGAGCTCGTCCTCGTGATCCGGGTGCGCCCGTTCCGCCCCATTCGAGAAAATCTCACCCAACCGCCTGGCGCTTCCAGAGGCTCCGGATGCACCGTGTGCTGGGCCGCGATCTGTCGCCCCGTCAGGCTTCAAGGGCAACTCGCACCTTGAAATCGCTCGTCCTCGTCGTCATCTCGTACTCCTCCGTCAACCAAAGAAAGACACCCTGTCCAATTTCCCAGGACCAGCTCACCGCTGGAGTGGATCGGGTCACGAGAAAGCAGGGAACGCCGCAACGCATTCGCTGGGGGTCGCCTATGCGGACCGTTTGGTTTGCAAAAAGTCGCTGCCTTGGGGTTCTGGAAACGGAGAGTGTTCAACGGGGGATGCCTTCCCTCCGCCAATAGCCGATCCGGCCCGTATTCTCCGGCCATAATCAAGGCTCGATCAGCGAGCTGATCTTCCAGAAATATTTAAACATATCAAAGCGTTAACGAGAAACGTCCCAGCATCGACACGGACCAGCCGGTGACCGAGTCGCGGCCATCACCGCGCCACACCCCCGTTTTCCCGCCCTCTCTCTCCAAAAGTCCGTGACCACGGCGAAAAAGTACGGATTTGGTGACCATAAGCAAATCAAAGGGTTGCGCTGCTTATTGGGCGCATTAAACCCGGGTTTTTGCCGGACTACGGGTGGTCGGGGGAAGGAGTCGGACCCTCCAACTTTACGTCCTTCAGGGTTCGCTCATTCTTGGACCTTGTGACCATCTCCGAGCCGCGCCAGGATCCGGTCCACGAGCGATTTCGCGGCCACTCGGTTGGCCGAGCACTCATAAATGAGGGCGATCATTTTTTGAATGACGGCTCAATCAGTCTCCGGCAGGCCCGTTAGCGCGTCCGGTGTTGCGGTCATAGCCTGAGCCATTTCCACCCGGCTCTCCAATGCTGCGTACCTGTTCGCCAAGTCAGCGCGATCCGATTCCTCCAAGACGGGAGACTCGGCTACCCGCTTAATTTCGTACATCTCGCTGCGGATATCCTCTGCGATACCCTCGGCGGTAGCGCCACCAACCGCTCCCTGCTCCAGAATTTTCAGTTGCTCATCAATCTTACCCACCCCGATATCAAACGCCTTGATCCGGTTCCGAACCACCGAACTTGATCGGCACATTCGGCCGATGTGATCGCCAACCTCAACCAGACGACTCAGCAGATGGGTGTAATGAGCATTTTGTTCGAAATCATCCCGGCGGCCGTTCGGGACCACGCGATCGTCGGCAATGTGCACCTCGCCCACGGTCCAACTGGCAAAACGTGGTTCGGGAAATATGTCAGCGAAGATACGGTAGTCGCCGACCTGTAGGTTCCCCTTGCGCGCCCTCAAGCCGCTGATACCCTGGGCGCTCGGAATGGCGCCGTGGTAGCCATGGCCCAGGAGCCAAACCACGGCAGCGGCGTCACCATGCAGGCCCTCAATGACCCGGACGGTTGGCTCGGTAAACGTATCCCGCTTCTCCTCGCTAAAAGCGTAATTGTCCCGGTACGGCCGATAGATGGGGGCATCCGCGCCGTTGACATAGATCTCGACCTCCCCCAGCGCGCCAAGACGCTCAACGATCTGCGCGCGAATTTGCGCGCCGAAGCTAAATTCGGGGGAGAATGGAACCGGTGCAACTTGTGACAAATAAAGAGAGATGGCATTACGGTTGAGAAGCAGGTCGTTCTTGATCCGGATCGGCTTAACCAGTTCGACTTCATAGAAGTGCTCCGGCCATCCAACGGAATCGAGTTCGCCGACCGTGGTTACATCCCGGATCAGATCGTGCAGTCTCCCTTGATAAGCTTGGTCGAACAGCAGTCGTCTGAACACTTTGCCGTCCCAGCGCAGCTCCTGCACCACAGGATCGCCAAACGACCGGGACCGGAAAACCAGTTCCTGGCAGTAGCCGATCCCTGCGAGCCGTCCCACGCCACGGAATCCTCAAGCAGAAGTGCCACGCTTGCGACTACCGCCAATGGCGGTCAGACGCTGAGCGAACTCACTGTTGGAAACACCAGAGCCATCGTCCCGGATCTTCACGGAACGAGTCCCCTGCGCGAGGTCGAGGATGATATCAACCCGACCAGCCTCATCCGGGCCCAGGACTCCATCCGCTCGGGCCAAATCGATCGAGTCAGCCGCATTCTGGACATACTCGCGGTAGATTGTCAGCGGGTCGACGTACATGGCGGAACTGATGAGTTCCAGGATGTCCTTGCCGATGACGATTTCGGCAGGCTGCGATACATTTGACTGACTGTTCATGATTCCCTAGGCAACGTGTCTTTCTGGAATAGGCAGCGACTGCGCGTCATCGCCGCCATCCTGCAGGCCAGCATCCTCCACCACTTCGTCCTCGGCCAAACCGAAGTTAGTCGTCGTGCGGATGGCTTTCCTCAAATCCCAGATCTTACATTCCTCCTCTTTGGTCGGCGGAACATAAAATGCAAGCACCGCGCGAAGATCCGCGTCTGATTGCTGGGCAAACCGATTCCGCAGTCCATCGCGGGTCAGCCGCGGTTGATCCGGCAAATCGAACATAACCTCCGACAAAAGGTCGAGTGCCTTGGCCTTCTGTATCCCCGACAGCGTGCTGACCACCGCCTGGTAGTCGTGGAATTCGGCCTCGCCACCGCCATCCGGTTTATACCAGAATCGGTTGAAGATCATATGGTGGGGTCGGAACAGCAAATTTTTGAAGTCATCCGCTGTTTCACCGAACGCCTCTCGGAAAAAGTCCGACGCACCAGATACGATGCCATGCGTGGCCTGGAGAATGACCTGCATGGAACGGAATTGGTAGCGCTTCCAGTGTTTGCCAACATGGGAGCGGTCGATACGGCTGACCATCTATCAGTTTAGCGCAATGGGTTGTTGACGGCAGGAATCTGCGTGTGATTCAAGGGGTCTAGCTTTGATGGAAGGGGGACTCAAATCG
>WOUV01000034.1 GCA_009773045.1 Rhodospirillaceae bacterium
AACCGACCTGCCCCTTCATGCCCAGCCCCCTAGCACGTCACCACAAAAGAGAGAATCACGAATCGCTGCACGGCGCCAGTTTCCGGAGGTGTCCAGTTTTAAGGGCGTTGAACAAAGAAAGAGGCTGCTTTCAGCGACTGCTCTTGCAACGTTGTGCAGAAATTCTCTCAAAAGATGGTGACGGTGCGCTACAGCGGTTTCCAGATAAGCGTCTGAATCGAAGTGCGCTCTATCATCCCTTTTATCTTGATCACACAAAAACGTGCGTACAGCCGATGTAGGATCTGTGATATTTGCAATATCTGCATTTATGAAGTTAGAAACACTCTCTTGATCTAGTTCTACAACCTGGTCTTTACGCTTATGCTGGTAAAACTGCATAACGACTACACACAATATTAAGTATCTTTGTTACTATCTATAGGAGCACGGCTACACGCAACTAGTCTGTGTTGCTTTGAATAAATATTCTTTCTGCTAAAGAAATCAACCTGCTCAGGAAATGATGAAAGATAAACAGCAGTATGCGCAAACCGTTTATTAACAGCCTTTAGAAGAGCATGACCAATTCCTTTTTTTGCCATTCCGGATGCACACAAATTTCCGTGATCCACGCGCATGTGTAATCGTCGCTGAATACACGCACCAATCCAACAAGTACATTGTTCGCTATAACAAAAAAGCCATAGACCCCTTTAGGGAAGAGCCTTGCTCCATAGCCTGGAAAGTCAGGATAAGATTTGTAATCTGACGGACGTCCAAAACCTACAGACGTATATAGATCAGCTATATCGTCATCTTTTACAAATGATATCTCATCCGTAAGATAAATATCTCTACCTTTCTCTATAATTATCTGCATTGCAGCGCATCCTATGCGATTATATGTGCGTTAGCGCATGTTATTACATGTCACGGTGGCACAACATTGATATGAACAATTATGTGTTGCGACGTCTTTACCATAATATGATTCATCATTATACTCATCAAACCTTGCAAGCAGATAATCAACATCTATTGCTTGCTCCACCTTTTGGTTAAGAGACAGCCTTTCCGTCTCGCTGGTACCAGTAATACCAGCAAGAATGTTTACATTTTTGTTGTCGCCTTTAACTTCAGCCACACCATACTCAGTCAGTAGACCACTAATAGTGAGTGCGCTGAGTATCCTAATGATCTTTTTCGTATGCACGACTATTCTCCTTCCTCGCTATTAATACAATAGCAGCAGCAGCTACAGTGATCTATGTCAATACCGGCGGCGAGAGTCCTAGCTTAAGATATATTTAACGATTTAGGGGATAAAAAGGTCGTGGCAAGCAACCGGGGAGAAGGCCATGACCGAAATGATATGCAAGGGTTGCGGGCAGCCGACTCTGTGAAAAACGGGAAGGTTCGGGGAGTGCAACGCTCTCGCTGCACGGCGTGCGGAGGCACTTTTACGGCAGCGCGAGGAATGCCGGCGGCGGCGAAGGCGTGAGGGACACTTCTTTATGCCATGGGCAACACGAGTTTCCGCGGCATCGCTCGGCTTTTGGGCGTCGGTGCTGTTTTGAAGTGGAGACGCAAAGAAGAGGACTCTCAATTTTCTTTTGTTCCTATGCCGGAGAAGTGGAGTGTAAACGCCCCCCCAGGCGCACCGGATGAATCCGTTTTGCCCGGCCTTTCACGTCATCGGTTTCCACATAAACACCGCACAGGGTGCCCTCGCCCTCCGCCGGCTGCAACTTCTCGGTCGGCATCTTGCGGGTGAAGCGGCTCAAAGGCTGTTCTTTCACAAGACCAATCACCGAATTATAGTCCCCACACATGCCGGCATCGGTTTGATAGGCGGTGCCATGGGGCAGAATCTGGGCATCTGCCGTCGGCACGTGGGTATGGCTACCCACCACCAGGGAAGCGCGGCCGTCGGCAAGATGGGCCAGGGCCATCTTCTCGCTTGAGGCCTCACCATGAACGTCAACGAGGATCGCCTGCACCTTCCGGCCCAAAGGATACTGGTTCAGCAGGACATCGAGCGCCGCGAACGGATCGTCAAGGGCATCCATGAACAAACGTCCCATGAGCTGGACGACCAGAATCTTCCGTCCCCCCGCGGCATCATAAACGGCGGCCCCCCGCCCGGGGGTTCCGGCCGGATAGTTGAGGGGACGCACCAGACGGGGTTCGTGATCGATGTGGGCGATGATGTCGCGCTGGTCCCAGGCGTGATTGCCAAGTGTGATCACATTCACTCCAGCCTTGTATAGATCATCACAAATACGCGCCGTGATGCCAAAACCGTGCGCGGCATTTTCGCCGTTGACCACCACGAAATCGAGCCGCAACCGCATGCGCAACTCCGGCACATGCTGAAGGACCACCTGTCGGCCGGAAGCGCCGACCACATCGCCACAATAAAGAATCCTCATTCCATCATCACCATTCCAACCCATTGTGATCCTGTCGCGGCGGGAAACCGGGCATCACTCAAAAGGGACCCCCAGGACCAGAGTCCCCCGCCGTGTGCGTCGTGCAGAGTGGACACGAAACAGTTTTCGCTCGTTCCAGATCCAGTCCACCCCCGCATCGAAGCGATGATGCGGGACCTGGCGCACCTCCTGAGCCGCAAAGGCCATGCCGACGGCAATGACCCTTCCTTTCCGTTGCCGGCGCAAACGGGCGAGCGTGCGGTCATAATAGCCCCCCCCGTAGCCAAGACGAAAGCCAGCCCGGTCAAACGCCAAAAGCGGCGTCAACACCACATCCGGCGTCACGCGCGATGCACTGGCCGGCGGCTGACGGGTGCCATGGGCGCCGGCATCCGGAACACGGTCCGTGCGCCAGATCCGGAAGACCAAAGCCAAGGAGTGTCCCACCACTACCGGCAGCGCGATCGTGCATCCCAGCACCGAAAGCCGCCGCAACAGCGGGCGCACGTCGATTTCGCCCGCCATGGGCCAATACCCGGCCACCACGACGCCCCGCCGGCGGCGACCGACGATTCTTTCCAGCGCCCCAAGCGCCATCCGTTCCAGATCCTGGGCGGCACGGTTTCCTTGCGCCGCCCATTGACGGCGGGAGGCTTTCATGCGACGGCGCAAGGCCGCCTTTGCGACATCGATGCCGTTTCTTTCCGGGCCGCTTCTTTCCGGTGTTTCCGGGTTCCGGAAGGGCATCATGAAGGCACTGGCGTCTGTTCCAGGAAACACAAAAAGCCCCCCCTTCGGGCAGGCAAACAACGGAACGGGGCCGCACCCACCGTTGACGCTTGAACCTCCACCTGGGCCTCGCTTACGAGGTGGGAACCATGTACCGCAACCAGGGTCGCGGCAGGGACAGTCCCCGAGTGGAAGACTATCGCCCCCGGGAGTTCACGTCCTGACGCATGGAGCAGCCACCGTCCGAAGCGATGATAGGATCATTCCAGGCGTTCGGCAAGAGTCTCAATCTGTTCCGCAAGACGTTCGATGCGGACCGCCATTTCCTCCTCGGCCACGGCACGGGCGAATGCGCCCTCTTTGCCGCCGCGGCCGGTCATCAGGCGGATTTCTTCCATTTCCCGCCGCGTTTCCATCAGTTCCCGAGCGAACTGATCGCGTGCCCGTTGCGCCTCGTCCAGGGCGTGCCGGCATTCCCACAACTCATCCGTCACGACAAGGCCGGCGAGCGCCAGCAGTAATGCCTCGCCAACGGGACCAACGACTCGCATAAGTTCAGTGACCCGACGGTCAAGGAATTCTCCCAACTCGGCGACATGGTTTTCCTCACCGTCATCACAGACGATCCGATACGTGCGACCGCCGATGGTAACAGAGACTTGTCCCACGATGTCATTCTCCCAACAAAGCTTTCAACCGTTCAATGGTGCCGTCAAGGCGCTCGGCGATCGAACGGGCGGTGTTTTCCAGCCGGATATGATCGGCTTTCAGTGTTTTTAATTCGCTCCGCAGCTCCTGCTCAACCGCACCCGCGGCGGAAAGCGCCACGGACGCCGATTCCTCCCGTTCCATCCGCGTCCTGACGGCGCATTCCAGCCGTGCGATCGCCCCTTCCAACCGCCCATGAGCGGCTTCAATCTTTCCCAGTCTGGTGATGGACAGTTCTTTCAAGAGTCGTTGCCGTTGGTGGGAATGAAAAACGAGTGTACGGTGGCCGATCCGCGTGGTCAACGCCCACAGGGCAATCGCATTGGGATGCGATACCCCTTCTTCATTCTTTCCCTTAAGGGTTGGCCCTTAAGCGCCGGGCGCCCGCGCCCTTGGTTCGGTTCGCTTCACATCGTGGGATCTCGTCATGCCGAAGGCATGTATTCCGCTTGGCGGCATGGCTTTCTGTCTTCATACCGCCGTCTCTTTTTCTCATGCGATTGCTCTGTATATGGCCAGTCCTTTCCGGAATCGAAGGGGAGAATCTGCCAGGAACAGCGTGGAGCAACAGGGCCGGGGACAAGGAAAAAATGGAATATAATCATTAAGGGTCCGGCAGGCACTCTTTCGCACCCTTCCCGTCCACACCGTGTTTCAACACCCCATTGACTCCAAGACCTCGACAGCTTTTCCCGTGACTGTTGCTCTGGGGGAAAAGTTTATGTCAGAATATACTTTTTCCGTCACACGCGCACAAGGGAGAGGCCGGTGCAAGGGAGCAGGAACGTTGGCCTTATGGTCCTCTGGCTCGTCCTGGTGATTCCGTTCATCCTGGTGGGAGGCGGGATCCCCGGCCTGATGGATGGGAATCGTTACAAAGAGACCCTGAGCGCCATGGTTCACCACGCAACGGGCCGCACACTGACCGTGAACGGCGCGGTGCGGCTGGAATTGCGACCCTGGCCGGTGGTGGTCACGGGACCGGTGCGTCTGGAGGATGTCCCGGGGGCGCCCCTGGCCGAAGCCGAAGAGATCCGGCTGCACCTTGCCCCGTGGCCGCTGTTGCGGGGGGAGGCGATCGTCGCCCATGTCGTCTTGCGCCAGCCGGTCGTGCGGCTGGCAGGGGGGGTGGACGATCTGTTCGCGGGACGTCTGGTTGCGGACCGTTTGGCACTGTCCACGGAGGCCGGCTTTCGTCTGGCCATTGAAGCCGTGCAGATTGAAAACGGCGTCCTTGCCTTCCACGATCCCCTGTTGCCGCCTTTCAAGGGAATCGATGGCACTCTGATCGCCGAGGCATTGACCGGGTCTTATGTGCTGACCGGTTCCCTCCGGCTGGGAGAAGAACGGGTGGGCGTGAGCTGGAAAGCGGGGGGGCTTGGGAACGACCAGGCCTTTTCACTGGATCTGACCCTGCCTGAAGGCGTTGGGACCCTGACCCTGGCCGGACTGGTGTCCACTCTTGGGAACCCTCCTTCGGTGCGCGCCCAAATCAAGGGAACGGGGCCGGATCTGGCCAGAGCCGCCAGGGTTCTTGATCCTACCGTGTCGCTGCCGGCGTCCCTGCACCAACCGTTCCGGCTGGAAGGCACCCTTGCCGCCAAGGCTGGCCATCCGGTGACACTGGAGGACATCGTTATGCAGCTCGGGACGACAACGGGCGGCGGACGCGCCGTATTGTATCCGGCGGACCGGATGGAAATCAAAATCGAACTCGCTTTCCCATATCTTGACCTCGATGGGCTGGGCGAGGCAGCCCTGTTTCCAGCCCAAACGAAAGGTCCCGTTTCCACGTGGGTCGGCACGTGGAGCCGCGCATGGGGCGGGATGACGGCGCTTTTGTCTGGCCTGCCACAGGAGACCATGCTGACGTTGGTCCTCTCTGCTGCCGAGTCCACCCTGCGTGGCCGGAAACTGCACGATGTGCAGGTCAACCTGACATTCGTCGACCGGAAGCTTGCCATCAATCAGATCTCGGCATCCCTGCCCCGTGGCGGCATGGCGGCGGTCTTTGGTTTTCTGACCCCGGCGCAAGAAGACCGGCCCAGGATCGATCTCACCCTGGAACTCGACGGTTCTGAACTGGCGGAATAGCTGGGTGAAGGGGCGTGGTTGCCCTCCTGGATGGAAGATACATTTTCCGTGCGCGCGCACGTTGAGGGCACGGCGGACGAGATGACACTCACGAATCTGGACGGACAAATCAACCACAGCCACATTACCGGCACAGTGCGGTTGCGTCTGACCGAACGCCCGGTTCTGACCGCGACCGTGGCCGTGGATGCCCTCGATTTCTCCTCCTCACTTCAGGCCCTTCCATGGTCCCTTTTCCTCCCCGCGCCGCGGACCGTTCTGAACCGTCTGGGGGATTTCGACGCCAGCCTCGATCTGCACATCGGCGTTGTGGAGACCAAAGAAATGCCCTGGCACGGTGTCACCTTGAAGGCGCGTCTGGAAAACGGCACGCTTGATATCGACGAGGCAACGATCACGGAGGCGGGAGGCAGTGGAATGATCGGGACCGTCCGGCTGTCCGGCCTTGGCGACACCACACCATTCCTGGAACACGCGAACCTTGTCGTGCGCTCGCGCGCGCCGGAACGTCTGGCCGTGGCGCTGCCTGCCTTGCCGATCGATCCGGCCAAGCTGGCGCCGCTTGCGGTGCGCCTGACCGCACAGGGCGATCCCCGGCATCTTGCCCTGACCGCCCAGGCCGAGGCCGGCGGCGGCGTGGCCACCATCATGGGGGAGGTTGACCGGCCTTTGGGAGCAGCCGCATTACACGCTGGCGGTGGAAGCAAGCCATGCGAATCTGGCCGATTTCGCTGCCCTGCTCCTGCCGGCCTATCGTCCCCGCGATGCCCATGCCGGTCCCATCGTGGTGCAGGCGAACGTGCGTGGTGACACGGGGAGGATCGCCATCGAGGATCTCCGCGCTCGGCTGGGGTCGATCCCTCTGACCGGCACGGCGCTCTGGCAGGCCGGAGAGGACCGACCCCATCTGAAGGCAACGCTCAAAGCCGGAGAAGTGACGCTTAATCCCCTGCTGCCGGCCACGAAAACCGTGGTCTCCGGCGATGCCCTGGCGGCACATCCTTTGCTGAAGGCCATGGCCGAAGCCAGGCGGGGGGCGCAAAAATCGCCGGCACTAAAACAGACGCAGGAGCAGACGCAGAAAAAAAACACCGGCACAACGAACCGTTCTTCTCCCCCTTCCCCCGCTGGAACGGGGAACTGGCTGGTGGAAGATGCCATCCAACGTCCGCCCCCCGTGCCGAACAGACGATCCTCCGGCAAGGGAGTCTTTCTGATGCCACGGCCACTGTGGCTTGCCTCCGCCAAGGCGCCCGGCATGAAGAATGTTGCGGATGCTCCCTGGTTCCAGAGACCCTTTGCCCTGCTTTCCGCTTTCGATGCCGAGCTTGATCTTGCCGCGGCCGCTGTGGCGTATGACGTCTGGCGGGTGGAGGGGGCGCATGGGCAGGTGACGTTGAAAGGGGGCAGCATGCGCGTTTCTGCGTTCACCGGCACCCTGTTCGGCGGAACGCTGGCGTTGACCGGCAGTCTGGATGCCGCTGCCGACACGCCAAAGCTCGCCGCCGTTGTGGAGGTCAAAGGCGCCGATTTGCGGGAAACGCTGGAACGGATCGCAGGCTTACGGGCGCTCGAGGGGCGCCTTGACGTGAACGCCGAATGGGCCGCCCAGGGCGACAGTCCTCAAGCCATGGGGCAGGCCCTGACCGGTGTGGTGCGGTTCAAGGGTGAGAACGGCCGCGTGCGCGGTTTCGACATGGCCGTTCTGAACAGACGTCTTGCCGCGGGCGATGCCATTGTTCTAACACCACAGATAGTAGGCAAGGGTCTTTCAACGCCTTTCCGGTCGCTGTCTGGCACCATTCACGTCATCGGTCATGTCACCGATCATGTCACCGGCACCACCGTGCGCACCGGGGACTTGCGTATGACCGGTCCGACGGGCCAGAGCGTGACCGTCGCCACACTGGACTGGTCCAAGGCGGAAGGGGTGGTGCGCACCGAAATATGGCCGTCGGCTTTTCCCGATGCGCCTCCGGTGACGGTGCGGGCGGACGGTTCCCTTGCGGCCTTGCGCTGGACGCTTGATGCCGCCGCCTTTCAGCGCCATCGACCGGACCCTTCGCAAACGATCGACCACCACCCCACGCCGTCGGTCATCCGGCAGAACCTGCCGTTGCCGAACTGAACGGGCAGAACCAGAGTTTGCGTTGCGAATCATCACCAGGCGGGGCGCCATGATCGCAAAGGGCGTTGCCGCTTGTGCCGCGATGACATTCTTTGGTCCCTGATCCCTGTGCATTACGGTCCCCATTCGCGGATCACGACCGCTGCCACCGCCCGGAACGTGCCGCCAAGAAAACTTTCGCGCGCCCCATCCATGTGGACCACGCCAGACAAGACCGCCGGCACGGTGACCGGATCGGACACGGTCAGGTGTACCCGGTACACGGCCCCATCAGGGACCAAACCCCGCTGGTCCTCGAAATGGGCCGGAATCGGTCCACCGAGGGGGGCCGCCAGGGCCGGCTCCGGCAACGATCGGACCGCGGTTCGGTCGATGGCCGTCACCGTGGCCGCGAGGGTCGCAAGACTGCGGTCGGGAAGGAAGACTGCGGTCGTGCCGGGTTCAAGACGCCACAGGGCCTCTTCGGGTACATAGGCTTCCACCACGGCGCCATGGTCCTGGCGCACGGCAAGGACCGGCTCCCCACGGCGGAATCCACTGTCCGGGGTGCAGGGTGGGCGCACGATCGATCACGGTTCCGCCGATCGGGCTTGTCAGGATCAGACGGCGCTGTTCCTGCATGATCGCGGTCCTCGCACTGAGGACCGTTTCGAGTTCCCGGGCAAGGATCGGGGAGCGGCTGCGGAACTCCGGCGCAAGGCCGCCAACGGCCAGTTCATGCCGCAAGACCGCGATGCGCCGCTCCGCCTGTTGTCGCCGGTGGTCGAGATCGGGGTTGGCGAGTTCGGCAACGACGGCGCCGGGCGCAACGGTTTGTCCCTCGCGCACCGTCACCGCCTGCAAAAGCGCCGGGGTTGGCGCATACAGCACCACATGATCGCCTGCCTTCAACACCGCCGGCGCGCTGACCCGCCCGCTCCACGGGACCACGGCAAGCATCATCACTCCCCCCGCCAGCCCCAGGGTCAGCGCGGCGCGGCGACTGCGCCAGATCCGGGGGGGGTGCCCGCGCGTACCACGCACGCACCTCCTGCACCACGGGCCTTGCCACGAACCAGCCGATTTCGACCGCGAACAAAATCACCCCCACCACCTTGATGAAGAAATGGTACACAAGAACGGCAATGCCCAGAAACACCACCAGCCGATACAGCCACGTCCCCACGGCAAAAGCGATCACGAACGCATGGCGTCGCGGGGGCAGAGGTTCTGGCGCCGGTTCGTTCAGACCAAAGAAAATCTCTCGCAGCCACCAGCGCGCCAGGGCAAAGGAATGGGCGTGCAGGTTTGGCATGTCCAGGGCATCCATCAGCAGGAAATACCCGTCAAAGCGCAGAAAGGGACTCGCGTTGACGAGAAGCGAGCTGATCGAGGTGGTGGCGGCCAGCGTGAACGCCATTGACCGCGCTGTTCCCTCTGGCAGCAGTCCCCAGGCCAGAATCGCCCATGCCGCAAGGGCAAGTTCCATCAAAAGGCCCGCCGCGCTCCCACCAGAAGGCGCTGGCGGCGACGGGGCAGCGTCCAGGCGTCGCTGACATCGGTATACAGCACCGGCCACAGCACTAGAAAGGCCACCCCCATGGTTGGTACCCGGCAGCGGTAGGCTTTGGCGGTGAAGGCATGGCCAAGTTCATGCGCGATCTTGGCCAGTCCCAGGGCAACGCCAAACGATATCACCCCCGCCAGCGAGAGATGATCCTCTAAAGTTGTGACAAAGGTGTCCCATTGCCGCGAAACCAAAAACACCCCCAACACCGCCGCCATAAAGGTCAGGGTCCGGAACACCTTCGTGCCCAGCCACGCCACCCACGGCAGGGCGCGTTCCAGGGGTTTGTCAGGATGCACAAGGGGCAGGCGGAAAAACAGATAATGATGCAACAGCCAGCCGAACCATGAGGTTTGGGCCGCCTGGGCAAGGGCCAGCAACCGATCAGTATCGGCGGGAGTACGTGGGCGTAAAAGCTGGGCCTGCGCCAGAAAGTCCACCATGCCCGTCACATCGTCGATCGTGAGGGACAGGGGCGTTTCCCGCGCGATGGACGCCGCCACGGCTTCCGGCGATCCCAGATCCCAGCGCGAGAGGATCTGGAACGCGGGCCAGGACAGGCGAAAGAACCGGTTGCGCAAGGGATCGTGCAGGGTGAACGTCGGCGCCCCTTCCGTTTCCACCGGTCCCAGGGAAAGAGTCAACTCCTCCCGCAAGGAGGGCAGCATACCAGAGGGCGTCTTTGATTGATAATGCATGGAGGGTGCGTTCCGCATCGGGCACGCTCGCTGTTCTTAGTGTAAAGAATAAGAAGAAAGCTAAATCAATAAGTGTAAGAAGGGCCGCTTCCCCTTTTCGCGCCTGCTTTTCTTGCTTTGCAAACGACGCGATCCTGCAAGATACTTCGGGCGCCTTTGTTTGTGCGTGCCTGAAGGGATGACATCATCATGGAAGTGTTGCGAAAGAGACTCTTGCCGATCCTGTGGATCGCGGGTGTTGTGGCGTTGCCGGCGGTGGCGGGGGCTACCGAAGGGGGCGATGCTCCGCATCTTGACGGTGCGCACCTGGGTCTGATCTGGGGGGTGCCCTTTGTCGGAATCCTGTTGTCGATTGCCATGGGGCCTCTTCTCTTTCCCCATTTCTGGGAACATCATTTCGGCAAGATCGCGGCCCTGTGGGCCTTGGGGTTCGTTGCCCCCTATACCTTTCAGGATGGTGCGGGCGCCGCGGGGTATCAACTCCTTCATACCGCTCTGCTGGAATACATTCCGTTCATTATCCTTCTGTTCGCCCTGTTCACGGTGGCGGGCGGCGTGCGCCTGAAAGGCAGCCTGGTGGGGACTCCTGCCGTCAACACCACGTTCCTTCTGATCGGCACCCTCATCGCAAGCTGGATGGGAACGACCGGCGCATCGATGCTGCTGATCCGCCCGCTCATTCGGGCGATCGAGCACCGCCGCCACAAGATTCACGTCATCGTGTTTTTCATTTTTCTCGTCAGCAATATTGGCGGTGCCCTGACGCCGCTGGGCGATCCGCCCTTGTTTCTGGGATTTCTGAAAGGCGTTGATTTCTTTTGGCCGACCACGCACCTGCTGGCCCCGACGAGCGTGGCCGCGGGGATTCTTCTTGGCCTGTTCTTTGCCCTTGACAGCGTTCTGTATGGCCGGGAATCCAAGAGGCCCGCATTGAACCGAACGGAAAACGAACCCCTGGGGCTGGAGGGCGGCGTCAACATCCTTCTTCTGGTCGGCATCATCGGCGCCGTGCTGATGAGTGGCATGTGGCAGCCGGGGATCACGTGGACCCTGCATCATGTCGAGGTCGAGGCACAAAATGCGCTACGCGACGGGCTGTTGCTGGCCATCGCCGGAGTATCGCTGAAACTGACGACATCCGATAGCCGCGCCGCCAATGGTTTCACCTGGGGACCCATCCTGGAGGTGGCCAAGCTGTTTGCCGGCATTTTCGTCACCATCATTCCGGTCATCGCCATTCTGCGGGCCGGGACCACGGGCGCCCTGGCCGCAGTGGTGGGGGCGGTGACCGGGCCGGACGGCCAGCCGGTCAACGCGGCCTATTTCTGGTTTACCGGCGTCCTGTCGAGCTTCCTCGACAACGCGCCCACCTATCTTGTGTTCTTCAACACCGCCGGGGGCAATGCGCAAACCTTGATGGGACCCATGGCGACCACCCTGGCCGCCATTTCGGCAGGCGCCGTGTTCATGGGCGCCAACTCTTACATCGGCAATGCGCCAAACTTCATGGTCCGCGCCATCGCCGAGGAACGGGGCGTGAAAATGCCGAGCTTCTTCGGCTATATGCTGTGGTCCGTGGGAATTTTGATTCCGCTGTTCATTCTGGTGACATTCCTGTTCTTCTGATGCCCTCGCGCCAAGAAGGGGAGAAGGAATCTGGTGCGGCGCCGTCAGGCGGCATCGCCCAGGGCCTTCGCCACCGCTTCGGGCCTCCGGGTGATGACGCGCAGAGAGCGTTGCGTCGCCGCATCCGGGGAGCCTGACGGCCGTATTCCCAGTCGCGCAGGGCGCCGATGGGAATGCCATGGCGTGCGGCAGAAGCGGCTTGCCACACCCCGGTGATCGCGCCCGCACGGCGGGCCAACATCGCCCCGTAGCCGCGATCGAACGTTTCCTCGCTCAGCGGTGCATCGACCTCTGCTTCAACGAAGGGTCTTATGGTATCGTCGTGTTTCGCGGTCTTTGGCTTCCCTCATGCCGCATGAGAACACTCTTAAGACACAACCGTCAAAACCACAAGACAGGCTCATGGCACGCATGATTATCGCCCACAATACACAGATACGCTCCCTGATACGCCCACGGTATGCACCGGAGGATCTTGCGGCGCTGGCGCGTTTCTTTACCGCCCATGGAACCCTTGACATCACGGTCAAAAGCAACGGCCTTTACGCCGCCGTCGGCAACGCGGCGGTGGGAACGTCTTCCGGGTA
>WOUV01000035.1 GCA_009773045.1 Rhodospirillaceae bacterium
CCGACACCCGCAAATCGTAACCAGCCAAACCCTTCACGACGCCGTGCCGCCTAATGCACAGCTTTGGTTCACACCCCTGCCGGGCGATTGACAGAACGGTTTTTGCGAGTAGATAATAGAGACGTCTGTGACAGTGTTCCAAATACTATCGAATGGAACAGCGTGGCGTCGTGTTGGACGCGACGAAGGGGGGGGATGTGTAGGGGGGTGGTGTGTTTCGTTTCGAAAAAGGGTGACCGGAAAAGGGTGACCGGATAAAGGGTGGAACGCCCTCAAGAAACAAATCCAGAGACATAAATGGATGGGAATGCAAGCCCCAATAACGGCGACAAAACAATGAAAACACACCCCAGCACCGGCATAACGGCCCCAAGACTCCCCCCCCACGGTGGCCAGAGGCGCATGGCGATCCTTGCGGTCGTCTT
Source organism: Rhodospirillaceae bacterium (assembly GCA_009773045.1). Taxonomy (GTDB): domain Bacteria; phylum Pseudomonadota; class Alphaproteobacteria; order Rhodospirillales; family Rhodospirillaceae; genus WOUV01. Next base: position 426 of record WOUV01000035.1, read on the forward strand.
GGCGTTGCTCCCCGACGGTGCGAACGCAAATCCGCGGAAAGAGGCTGTTGTCCTCACGACCACTCCGCCTCAGACAGTCGGCGCGCGTGCCTCTGCCGCCGTTCCCAAACCGAAAGCTCTGTCCCTTTTGGTGACCGAGGCCCTGAGCCGCCTTCTTGCCCCGCACGAGGATAATGCGGGAGATCCCTTGCGGCAGTTTTATCGCAGCCACCGCTACCAGCCGTTATGGATCGGCGAGGAGGGGCCAAGCGCGCGTGCCAAAATATTGGTCGAAGCGTTAAAAACCGCCGAAGGTGAGGGTTTGCCACCACACGGATACGGACTTTCGGGGCTGGAACACGGCCTGAAAGTTCATGGTGCACCAGAAGCGCTAGCAAAACGCGAGGCGCCGGAGACGCTGGCGAAACTCGAAGGGGCCTTGACGGCAGCGTTTGTGCGCTATGCTGAGGATTTGAGATACGGCCGTGTCCGGGCAAGGGATGTCGAACCTGGCCTGTTTCCGGAACCGCCGCCTTTGGATGTGGGCCGTTTGTTGCGGGACGTGGCCCGGACACAGGATTTTTCCCGTTTCCTGGCCGAATGGGCACCACCGGCGGTGGGCTATCGAAAGTTGCGTGATGCGTTGAGGTACTATCGTGCCCTGGCGGCGGCGGGCGGGTGGCCGGTCGTGCCCGGGGGGCCGACGTTGCGTCCGGGGATGGTCGATCCCCGCGTTGCGGTCTTGCGACAACGATTGCGGGTGAACGGCGAGTTGCCGCCTGACACCGTTACGTCTGACCCTGTTTCGAATACGCCTAACCCTGTTTCGAAAAAAAGTGATTCCCCAATGAAAGGAACGGAAGACACGCCAGAGACCATGCCCGTTCATTTCACGTCCGCGGTTGCCGAAGCCGTACCGGGGGAAGAAGGATTTGCCGGGGGAAGGCTGGCCCATCAGGGTCGCACGTTTTCTCCGGACGAGGTCTTCGATCCGGTGGTGGAGGAGGCCGTCAGGCGGTTTCAACGTCGGCATGGCCTGGAGGCGGATGGGACCATGGGCGCCCGCACGCTCGCCACACTGAATGTTCCGGTCGAGGCCCGGATACGGCAAATCATTCTGACCATGGAGCGCTGGCGATGGGTGCCGACCCATTTAGGGCGGCGCTATGTGATGGTCAACATCCCTGCGGCCTTTCTGGAAGTCTGGGAAGAGGGACAGGTGGTGCTGGCCATGCGGGTCGTGGTGGGACAACCCAAACGGCAGACGCCCATTTTCAAGGCGACCCTGACGCATCTCATTCTCAATCCGCTGTGGAACGTGCCCCACAGGCTGGCGGTCGAGGACGTGGCGGAAAAAGCGCGCAAAGATCCACACTACATGACCAAACAGGGCATCCGTATTTTCACAACGATCGACGATGCTTCCGTTGAACTGGACCCCGTTGCGGTGGACTGGGAGCGGGTTGGCAAGAACCGGTTTCCGTATCGGCTGCGGCAGGATGCCGGACCAAGAAATGCCATGGGCAAAATGAAATTCCTGATGCCCAACGGGGAGAATATCTATCTGCACGATACCCCGATGCGCCATCTTTTTCAGCGCGCCAGCCGGGCCGAAAGTTCAGGGTGCATACGGCTTGAGAAACCGGTTGATCTCGCCGCGTATCTGCTCGGCTCCCAGAATGGCTGGAGCAGGGAGAAAATCAAAGCTATCACAATAGAAAACAAGATGGAGACCATCCCCGTCAATAAACCAATGCATGTTTATCTCATCTATAGAACAACCTGGGTGGACGATAATGGGACCATAGAATTCCGTTCGGATCTTTATGGGCGGGACAGCCTGTTGGCCAAGGCGTTGTTTGGCGCCTCTTGACATGTAACATTGTTTCGACGATCTTCTTTCACATCGTGTGGTCAAGGCCACAGTGATGGGAAAGGATGTCGGAAGAATGAATGATGAAGCAGGCAGGAACCCTGCCATCACACGCCGTTCATTGCTTCTGCTGGGTGGGGGGTGCTTGATGGCAGGAGTTCTGGCTCAGCCGGCTGTGGCGGGAGGGCGTTTGGTGCACGAACGAACGTTGTCCCTGGAGGCGGTCCACACCGGCGAGAAATGGCAACGGGTCTATTGGGCAGAGGGGCGTTACATACCACAGGCTTTGCGTGAAGTCCATTATCTTTTGCGTGATCATCGTACAGACGAAGTAAAAGTGATTGATGTAAGACTTTTAGATCTTTTGCATGACATGCATTCTTTGATGGATAACCGGACTTCTTTTGAAATCGTCTCCGGCTACAGGTCGGCAGCAACAAACAAACAGCTGCAACGGACCAATCCTGACGTAGCCCGTCACAGCTATCACACCCAGGGCATGGCGATCGACATTCGCCAGCCAGGACGGGATCTGGTCAAGCTGAAGGCGGCGGCGTTGAGGTTGAATCGCGGCGGTATTGGATCGTATCCCCAGGCATCCTTCCTGCATGTGGACGTGGGGCCGCGTCGTCGGTGGTAAAGGAATCAAGGAGGATGTGGAACAGGCACGGCTCTGGGCTGTTCGGCGCGCCGGTGCGGTCGCCGTGAGCGTCAGTCGAAACTGACGCGTGACGGTAGGATGGGATCCTCTTTCAGAATTGCCGCAACAAACGGTGCAGATAGTCTCGTTCCAGGGAAGGACGGTCGTATTCGGTGGCCCGGCGGCGCAGTTCTTCCAGAATCTTCCGGGCGCCATGCAGATCGCTCTGGCTGGGGAGAGGTGTTCCGTCCCTTCCGGCAGAACCGGACAGACCAAGAGAGTCGCCCTGTGCTCCGGGCAGAAGAAGCGCACCGCCGCCCTGACGGGCCAGGCGGTGTGCAAGGGTCCGCACAATGGCCTCCGCCCCCTGATGCAGGGCGTGTACAGCCTGTCCTTGCGCCAGAACCGCGGCGGTGGGGGAGGCATGTTCAAGCTGAAGGAGGGCCTTGCGCATGGCCTGTTCGGCGCGCCCGAATGGCTCCGGGACAGGCGAAAACCCTTCCTCCAGCATGACCCGCAGGCGGCCCATTTCCTGTAGGAGGGCCTCCTGCCGGAGCATCAGACCGCGCGGACGCGGGCGGCGATTCTGGTGCCGGAAAGTGTCGTGCAGCAGGCTTTCCTCGCGCCCACGCAACGCTGTGATGGCCTCCAGCAGGGTGTGGGCCTGCCGCATGTCCCGGTCGTCATGGGAAAAGGGCAGACCCTGGACCACGGCGTGCAGACGAGCCAGAAGACGACCGGCGGCGTCAAAGGCACCGGCCTGCACCAGTTCCCGCAAGCGCCCGATCAGGGCCGTGACGTCCTCTGCGGGGATTCCCCAATCCTTCGGCCATGGCGTCGGGAACGCCCGATGTTCGGACGAGGCTGCCACAAAGTGCTCGATGGCCTGCCGATAGCGCTCGATCAAGTCTTCCAGTTCGGCACCCTCGGCAACCCTGGCACCGGCCAGGGCCGCCTGCACGGCCTGTTCTGCCTCCTGCACCGCTCGTCCGGCCAGGGCGATTGCGCCTTCCTCGATGCGCAGGGCGACGTGCCACAACAAGGCGCGGGCCTCGGCCAGGGCCGCCTCCGACCGGTTCGCATCCAGCCGGTGGCGGGCGATGCGCACTCCCAGGAACACCACCGGATCGTGGTCCTGGGCCGCAAGATCGGCCGCGATCGTGTCAAGGCGCCCCAGCCCCTCGTCGAAGGTGGCCGGTTCGGCCCAAAGGCGTCGGCGTTCTTCGGCGATGGCGCGGGCAACGGGATGGGTGAACACCCGTTCCGGCAAACGAACGGTCCGCTCCTCGCTCAAGGTCGTCTGGCCACGGGCATCGCGCGCGAACAGCCGCACCCGTACCGGCAGACCGGCCCAGGGGTGATCGGTCAGATCGTGCAGGGTGGAGGAAGACACCGACCGCGGAGGGATTTCAGGCACCGTCAGGGACAGTTCGAACGGTTTTTCCTCGGCCCGCCGGATCAACGCCCCCAGCGCGACGATGCCGTAATCATCATCCGCAGCCAAAGCCAATCGCAACCGGAAACGGCCCGCCTCCTCCGGTGGTTGGGTGAAGGCAACGTGCGGCATCTGGTCCGGTGTCACGGTCACGGTCCACCGGGCACGCTCGGCCCCCCCCTGCCACAGACGCATGGGATAGGGGCCCGCACCCTCGTTTAGGGTGGTTTCCAGGCGGTGGCTGTCAACGCCGATGGAGGTGAAGGGAACCAGGCGGTCACCAAGGGCCAGAACCGGCGCTTCCCGTCCTCCCAGCACCAGGGCAAGAACGGTACTGCCCACCGGAACCGCGGGGGCGGCAGGACCGTCTGTGCGCAACAGCCAGGGATGCGCCCCGGTGTAGGCCGGCGGCGTCAGCCATAGTGTCACCGTCGATGCCGTTGGCAACGACGGCACAACAACGGGGCGCACCGCCCGAGCCAGCCGGTGCACGATCTCCTGTTCCTCGCCCCTGGTGGCGGCCAATCCCATGGCCAGCAGCAGAATCACGAACGCCCGCACCCCCCACGGTTCCTGAGCCGGCACACCCGGTTTCGGTCCTCCCGGCGTGAGGGTGCCCGCACGAACGGCCATACGCAGGCGATGCGTGTGCCATAGCGTTCGGGTCAGCCAATCCGCACCGCCGGCGGCAAGGGAATCGCTCAAGGTCGACAGGGGGCGGTGCGTTCCTTGTGCGCCGCTTTCCAAGCGGTCCATCAGATCTTCTGGCGTTGGGACGCGAACGGTGCGAAAGGCATGGGCGAGGGCCAGGAGGAAACCCACGGCAAGCACCACAAGGCCGGCCATATGGCCGGTCGGCGGCAAGGCCGGCAGAAGATCCAACAGCACAATGGCGCCAAACAGCCCGCACACCGTCACCGCCGGCCACGTGCCACGCCACAGCCGTTCCCACGTCACAACCAGCCAGGCGCGGCGCAATGCCCGGCGCACCGCGCGATTCAGTTCCGCCCGTAGCGCGGGGGGCAGGTCGTCATGGGAGGAAGCCAAGGCCGTGAAGCGGCGGCATGGCGCGCGTTCCATCAGGGCGGCGTAAGCCACGGCGGCAGGCTTTCCAGGGCCAGCATTTCCGCATAGGACGGACGGCGACGTACCACGGCGAACCGCCCGCCCTTGACGATGACCTCCGGCACCAGCGGTCGCAGGTTGTAGCTGGAGGCCATGACAGCCCCATAGGCCCCGGCGCTGGCAAGCGCCAGAAGAGCGCCCGCGCGCACCGGCGGCAACGGCCGCTGGGTGGCAAAGGTATCGCCGGTCTCGCACACCGGCCCCACCACATCCACCACCCGGGGCGCCGTGTGGGGTGGGGGCGCGACCACGGGCAGAATGGCGTGGAAGGCGTCATAGAGGGTCGGGCGCACGAGATCGTTCATGGCCGCATCGACGATCACGAAGGTGCGACTCGCCCCTTCCTTCACATACAACACCCGGGTGACCAGCATGCCGGCATTGGCGACGATCAATCGTCCCGGTTCCAGCAGGATCTCGCACCCACAATCGCCAAGGGTTTCCCGGATGACGGCGGCATAGGCCGCGGGCTGGGGGGGCAGGGCGGCGTCGTTGTCATAGGGAACCCCAAGCCCTCCCCCAAGATCGATTCGCCGGATCGGGAAGTTCTCGGTGCGCAATTGAAACACAAGCGAACGCACGCGCCGAAAGGCATCCCTGAAGGGATGCAGATCGGTGATCTGGCTACCGATGTGGGTTGCAAGGCCGACCACTTCGATGCAGGGCAGACCGGCGGCGTACCGGAACACGGCGGGAGCCTGGGTCCAGGCGATGCCGAACTTGTTTTCCTTGCGGCCGGTGGTGATTTTATGGTGGGTGCTGGCGTCGATGTCCGGGTTGACCCGCAACGCCACCCGGGCAACCCGGCCCGAGGCGACGGCGATGCGGCTGATGGCCTCCAGCTCCGGCTCTGACTCGACATTGAGCTGGAGGATGTCGTGGTCGAGGGCAAGGGTGATCTCCGCCGCCGTTTTGCCGACGCCGGAGAAAACAATTCGCTTTGGTGAAATGCCCGCGGCCAAGGCAAGGCGCAGCTCGCCCTCCGACACCACATCGGCCCCGGCGCCAAGATCGGCCAGGGTGCGGACCACGGCCATGTTGGCGTTGGCCTTCACGGCATAGTGAATGTGTGCCGGCAATCCGGCCAGGGCCGCTGTGAACACCTGGTAATGCCGCTCCAGGGTGGCTGTGGCGTAGCAGTAAAACGGCGTTCCCACCTCGTCCGCCAGCCGCGGAAGGGAGACGTCTTCCGCATGCAAAATGCCGTCATGATATGTGAAATGGTGCATGGGTTCAAACCGTTGGGGTGAAGGGGGTGAGATCTCTCCCACGCTTTCCCTCGATTCCTTATCATGTCCTTATCATGCTTCCCGGAGGGGATTTTTGAAAGTCCCCGTCTCAGCTTCTCAGGCGCACGATGACATCGATCCGGCTGATGGTGGTGCCAGGGGGAGCCTGCGGCATATTAACGATGGTGATGTCTTCCATGACATCTTCCAAACGGCCATTGTTTTCATAGAAAAAGTGATGATGATCGGTCGTGTTGGTATCGAAATAGGAACGCCCGGCATCCACCACGATCTCGCGCAACAGCCCAACCGTGGTGAACTGATGCAAGGTGTTGTAGATGGTGGCAAGAGAGACACGAATCCCGGTATATAACAGCTTCGCTGTAAAGCTGTTCGGCCGTCAGATGCCTGTCCCCTTTTTCAAACAGAAGACGCGCCAGCGCCAGCCGTTGCCGGGTGGGTCGCAAACCGACCAGCCGCAGCCGGTCAAGGATATGAGTGTAAGGGCGTTGCGTGCTCGTGCCGTTGACCAAAGAACTTTCCTTTTCTAGTTTTTCAGCACAAGGCCTTTCTTGTTTCCCGGGATCTTCCTGTTTTCCGGGCCTTCCTTGTTTTCCGGAACTCTGACCGTGCCGAGGTTCTGTCGTCAAGGATAGGCTGCCCTCCTTATTGATACCATTTCATTTCACTCATTACAATTGTCTTGTCGCCAATGCCAACACTTCTTATTTCAATACGCCATGACCGGTCCTGATCACGGGTCAGGGGAATCACTCTCCCGTCAACAAACGGTCCACCAGTTGCCGGACCGTTGGCACAAAGCTATTGCTGTAAAAGGGATCCATGGCAAAACGATAGACATTGTGCCCGGCAAACATCAACTCCCGATCGATATCGGCGCCGTGGATGATGTTCTGCAATGTTTTCTGGATACAGAAGGAACGGGGATCGGCACGCTTGCCGGTTGTTCCTGTCTCGTTCTGTGCCCAGTTGCTGAACTGGCAGGCCGACAGACACCCCATGCACGTTGTCTGATCGTGCAGGATTTCCTCCGCGCGGGCGGGCGAGATGAAAATCAGGGTCGCCTCCGGCGTGCGAAGGGTTTCGGTCAATCCCTCCGCCAGCCAGGTTCCGGCCTTGTGGCGATCATCCGGGGCGACATAGACCATACGTCCGCGGGCACCGATGCCAAGAGGAACCGAACAGGCTTCGGTCGGCTCGCTGGCGTAGGCGATCTGCCGGGCTGAACGTTCCACCAGTTCCTGCAAAAAGGCGTTGTGCACGGCCGATGAATAGAACCCGGTCGGGCTGAATCGGTGCAACAGAACGTCCCCCTTTTGCAGGGTCAGCAGGCGGCGTTTCCACGGGTCCGGAATCGGGCTTTCCCGGGTCAGCAGCGGCCGGGTGCCGAACTGGAAGGCGATGGGTCCCAACTCGGGGCTGTCGATCCACTCTTCCCACTCGCGCAGGCACCAGACCCCGCCGGCCATGAAAACGGGAATGTGCGCAAGCCCGACCTCGCGCATGGTCTGGCGCAACTCCAGAACGCGGGGATAGGGGTCCTGTGGGCGTTGTGGGTCCTCGACATTGGACAGACCGTTGTGGCCGCCGGCCAGCCAGGGGTCTTCATACACCACGCCGCCCAGAAAGTTCCGCCGCTTGTGATAGGAGCGTTTCCACAAGGCGCGAAAGGCCCGGGCCGACGAGACGATGGGATAATAATGAACGCCAAAGGCGGTACAGATGTCGGCCACGCGGTAGGGCATGCCGGCCCCGCAGGTGACGCCGTGGATCAGCCCCTTTGCGCCTTCCAGAATGCCGTGCAGAATGCGTTCGCAGCCGCCCATTTCCCACAAAACGTTCATGTGGAGACGGCCTTCGCCGCCCGAGATTTGATAGGCGATGCGGGCCTGGTTGATGCCCCCTTCGATGGCGTAGGCGATCAGTTCCTCGTGGCGGTCGTGACGTGTCTTGCCGCGATAGACGATTTCGCGGCGAGTGCCGTTTTCGTCGCAGAAACCGGCATTCACGCCCGAAAACGTGCCAACGCCCCCCGCGGCGGCCCAGGCGCCGGTGCTTGTTCCGCTGCTGACCGAGATGCCCTTGCCGCCTTCGACAAGTGGCAATACCTCGCGGCCGGAAATCACCATCGGCTTCAAACTTTTCACGGTGGCTCCTTTTGGATCTTTGACGGGCATGCCCTTGGAAGTTTCCGAGAGGATATATCCATTCTTTTCTCAGTGGGGACCATACTTTTTCAAGGCGCTTCCACCCCCCCGCCCCCTTGATGGGGGGAGAGAAAGGTTTTGAAAAGGGATCTTCAAAAGGTCCAAGGGCCGGGAACGAGGGACATGGACCCTCCCTTGGGCAACCATTACGGGGCCTCTGCAAGAATCTCATCCGGTACGTCGCTGATAACGGCCTCAACGCCCCACTTCCACAACGTCCTCGCCCTTTGCGGATCGTTCACCGTCCACGCCAGCACGGCAAGACCTGCGCGCTTGATTTCCGCCACGGCAACCGGGCTTAAATGCCGTTCCTGGCAGTGGAGAGTGACGATCTGCAAGGCTGCCGCCGCCTCGTGCCAGTCTTCGGGCAGACGGTCCACGATCAGGCCTTGCGGCCAGGCCGGGGCCACCGCGCGCGCGGCCCGCAATGCCCGCCGTGAAAAACTGGAAAGCAGCGGCGGCGGCTGGTCGGAAGGCCAGTATTCCAGCGCCGCGGCCACGGCAATCTGGGCCGTTCGTTCATCGGTTTCGGGGCAGGGCTTCAGTTCGATGACGGCGCCCACCCCTACGGAAGCAAGAAAGGACAGAACGACTTCCAACGTTGGCACCCGTTCCCCCGTGAAGGCCGGTTCGAACCAGGATCCGGCATCAAGCCGTTCCAGCTCCTCCAGCGTGGCGTCCCGCAAACGGCCATGGCCATTGGTGGTACGGAACAAGGTGTCGTCGTGGAACACCACTGGTCGACCATCGGCCGTCAACTTGACATCGAACTCGACCATGGCAACTCCCATGGCCGCCGCGACCCGGAAGGCGGCAAGGGTATTCTCGGGTGCGACGATGGCGGCCCCGCGATGGCCAATCACCCGCGGCAAACCAAAGGTTGCAGCTGAGGACATGGCGCTTCCCCTTTGCAAGAACAGTCATCGGGCCGGGTCTTGATCGACCATTGGGGCAACCATTGGAGCAACCATTGGGATCAACCGTTGACGACTTCATCTGATTGGGAATCCCCTTTATCGGAGCGTCGCTGAAGGCTCCGATGCACGTGTTCGACATCCGACAAACGCCGGCGCAAATCTTCGAACCCGTGCACGATCTTACCCCGATCCCGTTTTATCGTCTCTTCGACCTCTGCGACTTGTTTCTGTACGCTTGCATTCAGTTCTGTCAGACGACGGCCGACATCGTTTTCAAGATTGGTCCGGATTTTACCGATTTCGTCAAGCAGTTCGCGCTTGATCATCCGCATCTGTTTTTCCGTCGCCTCTTCGACCTTGTTCAGGCCATCTTCCAGATCCGCCCGCAATTCAATTTTCAATTGATACGCATTCTTGACAAGCGACGACATATAAGCCACCATCGTAATGGCGAACATAATAAGAAGGGCAATCAAAAGCGTGACAGCCGTAATGGAAAAGAAACTCATTGATCATCGCCAAATCGGAACGGCCCGTGCCCCGTTGCGCAGTCCTACCGGTCGGATATAACCTTGCGTCAAGACAACGACGATTGCAACACCGCTGCGAGGCCTCTCCCTGACCACGACCTTGGGCAGGGGGAAGAAACTTCATGCGACGAAAGTCAAACACTGCCGATCCCCTTCCAGGGCACAGCCCCGCGCTTATAAAATATCGCGCAGGCGACGATAGGCCATGGCCATGGCCAATAATGGTGCCCGAAACCGGGCACCGGGGAACGTGCGATGGGGAATGGCCGAGAGAAGATTAAATTGGTCCAGCTCTCCCAAAATCGCCTCACCGATGGCTTTGCCGGCAAGGGTCGCCAAGGCCAGCCCCTGCCCCGAGTAGCCATGGGCGAACCACACCTGCGGGTGCAGACAGTCGAAATGCGGCAGGCGGTTCAAGGTGATCGCCACGTGCCCGCCCCAGGCGTAGTCCAGAGAGACATCCTTGATCTGTGGAAAAATGGTCAGCATGCGTCGGCGTAAAGGAGCCTTCAGGTCATGGGGATCGCCCAGCCAATACCGGGCACCGCCGCCAAATAAAAGCCGCCGGTCCGCCGACAGGCGTGCATAATCCACGACGAGATTGAAATCGGTAACGGCAACATCCTTTGGAATCAACGCCTTCGCCCGGGCGGGGGAGAGCGGTTCGGTTGCGACAATATATGTTGCAACCGGCATGATAGAATTGCTGATTTCAGGCACCAGTGATCCAAGATAGGCATTGCCCGCCAGCACCACGTGCGCGGCCCGCACCGCCCCCCGTTCCGTCCGGCAAAGAATATCTCCGCCCTTTCGTTCCAGATGGATGACCTTCGAACCTTCGTGCAGAATGGCACCGGCGCCGATTGCGGCCCGCCCCAAACCCAGGGCGTAGTTCAAGGGATGCAGATGACCACCGCCATGGTCCAGCACGCCTCCGATGTAATGGGGGGAATCCACGTGCTCCCGGGTGGCGTGACGATCCAGAACATCGAGCGTGTCATAGCCATAACGCGCCCACGTTTGGATCATGGCCTGCATCTCGCGTAAGTGGCGCGGCTTGCAGGCGGCAAACAGATGCCCCCGCCGGAGATCACAGGCAATATGATGCCGCTCGATCAACGCAAATAATAATGCCTTGGCTTCCTCGGCCAAGTGCCATAAGCGTCGCGCATGGTCGAGGCCATGGCGGCGTTCGACACAGGTCAGTGTGCCGGAAAAGCCGGTGACGATCTGGCCGCCGTTGCGGACGGAAGCCCCCCATCCCACCCGGCAGCCTTCCAGCAACACGACCTTGCACCCCCGCTCCGCCAGATGCAGAGCCGTGGACAAGCCCGTATAGCCGCCGCCGACGCGACACACACATCGGCCATATCCTCACCGGCCAGCGGGGGATAGCTGGCGTGCCAGTGGGCCGTTGCCGCATAGTATGACGGCACGTGGGGGGTGGACCTCCGCCAATCCCAAACTCAACGCCTGTCCTGAACATTCAAGGCGTTCCCTTGGCGCGTAATGGGTCACCTTTGCGCGCTCCCTTCCATGTGCGCGTTCCCTTCCATTGTGGTTGGCCATTATGGTTGGCATGATATCCCTGTTCCGCTCCCCACCGGTCCGACGTACTATGGCGCGTATCGAATGGGTGCGGCTGGGAGCTGACCTTTTTACCAGAATATGCTCTTTTTTCCAGAGGATCGGGGGTTTTTCCAGATGAAGACCGATACGCTCGAGGCAAGGGTCGACACGCTTAAGCAGGGACCGATACGCTTAAGGCAGGGACCGATACGCTCGAGGCATGGCTGCACGACCGTGGCATCAACCTGACCATCCATCAGTTTAGAATGGCCTTCCAGAGGCGGGGGAGCGGCAGGCACGCCTGGATGATTTTGACGATGCGTTGGATGCCGCGCGTGAACCA
>WOUV01000238.1 GCA_009773045.1 Rhodospirillaceae bacterium
TGCAAGCTGACCGGCGCCAGGCGATTCCCCAACCCGATGAAATCAGCGCGACGCGGCCTGAGCACGTCTGGGGTCAGGAAGCGCCCCCGCGGGCCGATTCGCAACAAAAGCCATACTTCCGCCAGCAACACGACAACGCAAATAGCAAAGATCACGAACCCTTCCATCAGATGCTGCACGCCTTCGGCCGCGTCGATGCCATGATACTCCACCATGATGCCGATCATGGCGATGCGCAGGCTGTTCATGGTAAGGGCCAGCGGTACCGTGGAAAGCAGAACGACGCCCCGTTTCCATCGTGCATCGATCAACAGAAGAGCCGCCAGAAAACCAAAGCTCAACAAGGGGAACAAATACCGTAAACCATTACAGGCCTCGGCCACTTCCAACTGATAGGTCCCAAGATCGATGACGTTCCCATCCAGGTGAACGCTGATTCCCGCCATCCGGATCAAGGCAACCCCAAGCTGCGATGACCACAGCTGCATCTTCAGCGACAACGCGGCGTAGAAAGTGTGCGGCAGCGGAACCATGAAAAACAGATAAAGAAGCGGCCCCAGCACACGGCGTAGTCCCTTCCTGCCCATGGCCGCCCCCATCAGGCCCACAAGACCCACAAGACCCACAAGACCCACAAGACCCACAAGACCCACCAGATAGCCATACGTTATGATGATGTAAATGCCGGACAACACCCCCACGACCAGCATCATCATCGACACCACGATAGCCCCCCCTGCGACGACCACATGGCCGGGGGCGAAAACATGACCGCGCCGTCGGTGCAAAATCAGCACGCTGGCGATCACCGGAATCAGCCAGCCGTGGCTGTATTCCTTCCGTGACCACTGTTGCACCATGGAAACGATGCCATCGCGAAAGGTCGCCGTCAGAGCCACAAAGCCAAGCACGGAAAATAAAAGCGCCCCATGCCGTTCATTAAGGATTTTCACGGCGACCATGACAGCCTCACGGATTGGAGGAAAAAGCAAAAGCACCCGCTCCATCTTCTGTCATGGCATCCGTGTTGTCTTCCAGCAGGCGCGACAAATAGGCGCCATAGGCGCTGTGTGACAGTTTTCGAGCCGCATCCCGCACCTGCATGGCGCTGATCCAGCCGTGACGGTAGGCGATCTCTTCCGGACAGCAGATCTTGAGACCCTGACGGGCCTCGATGGTTTGCACAAACAGCGAGGCCTGCAATAACGATTCGGCGGTACCCATGTCAAGCCAGGCGAAACCACGCCCCAGACGCCGGACCCGCAAGGTCTCGCGCCGCAAATAAACAGCGTTGACATCGGTGATTTCAATCTCCCCCCGGGCCGATGGCTTCACCTGGGCGGCAATGTTCACCACGTCGTTGTCATAGACATAAAGGCCTGTCACCGCCCAATTCGACCGCGGCGTTTGCGGTTTTTCCACAATGCCAAGCGCACGCCCCTCCGGCGTAAACTCAACCACCCCATAGCGCTGCGGATCGTTCACCCGATAGGCGAAAACCGTGGCCCCCTCGGGGTGGGCCACCGCCTCCGTCAGAACCCTGACGAGATCGTTGCCGAAAAACACGTTGTCCCCCAAAATCAGGGTACAGGCGTCATCGCCGATAAAATCGCGGCCGATGATGAAAGCCTGCGCAAGCCCGTCGGGGGAAGGTTGGACGGCATAGCGGCAGTTTCATGCCCCACTGCTGGCCGTCCCCCAGCAAAGTGTAAAAGGCCGGCTGGTCCGCCGGTGTTGTGATGAGAAGGATATCCCGTAAGCCCGCCAGCATCAATGTGGACAGCGCGTAATAGATCATGGGCTTGTCGTGAACCGGTAAAAGCTGCTTGCTGATGACCTGTGTCAACGCCTTTCATCAAATCCTCTCCTGATGAGTGGCGCATGAACGCAAAGCGGTACATTCCCCGTGCACGGGTGTCCTGCTGATGTGTTCACATTCCATAACTCCAGTGTCAACAAGAAATATGCCATACTTCTGGCATGATGAGGTCCAGAGACGTTCAAGCCAAGGGCCGCGGACGCTCAAGGGAAAGAACAAAAAAGGACACACCCGATGGCCCTCGGGAGAGGGTTCTTTTTATTCAAGACGGCTTGGCCTTCCTACCCCACGATCGGGTATCATCCTCCCATCGAAAAGAACTCATGGACGGGAGCGCCAATGAACGAAACACGCGAAATGACGGGAACGATCGAGGTCGAATCGCTGAAAATCGCCTGCGATGGCGGAACGCTTGGCCACCCGCGCGTTTTTTTGACCATCAAACCCGAAGTGCGGGAGACCGTGTGTCCCTATTGCAGCCTGCATTATGTCTTGAAACAGGGCGCACGTCCCCTCGCCGGTCACTGACGAATCAAGAGCGTGGGGGGGAAACGAATCCCCCCCACACCTTTTTTCGATGCCGTGGGGCTAGACTAGCAGGCGTTCGATGTAACGCGGCAGGGCGAAGCTTGCCACGTGGATTTCCGGAGTGTAATAACGGGTGTGCAGGCCAGCCGCCCGCGCCTGGATCACATCCAAAGGCCGGGTGCGATGCGCCGGGTCCAGACTGCCCCAGCCCAACGTCATCAGCCCCCCCACATAGCTTGGCACGGCGGTGACGAAAAACCACACATCGGGGAAATGGGGAGCCAGACGGCGCCAGGTCTGACCAACCTCCTCCGGCTGTAGAAACGGAACGCCGTTCTGGGTAATCAGAATGCCCCCGGGATTCAAATGCCGACGACAGTCGGCGTAGAAGGATTCGCGGAACAAGACCTCCCCCGGGCCTTGCGGATCGGTCGAGTCGACGATGATGGCATCAAACGTCGCCTCCGTTTCGGTCATGTACCGGATGCCGTCGGCAATCACGATGGTCACCCGCGGATCATCGAACGCCCCCGACGAAAGAGCCGGCAGATAACGCCGGCTCATTTCAATGACGGCGGCATCGATTTCCACCAGAGTCGCCCGCACCCCGTCGTGCTTCAACACTTCACGCACGATTCCGCCGTCTCCGCCGCCCACCACGCAAACGGACCGGACGGTCCCATGGGCCAGAAGCGGAACGTGCACCATCATCTCGTGATAATGGGGTTCGTCCGCTTCCGTGGCCTGGATGACCCCATCAAGGGCCAGTACCCGCCCGAAAGCGGCGGATTCGAAAATCACCAGATCCTGAAAGGCGGTATGCTCGTGATGAAGAACCTGTTGAATTTTGAAGACTTGCGCCCAGTGGGGATAAAGCGTTTCCTCGAATCGCATCACGTCACCAACCCCCGCTTCTGTTCGCTCAAATGCACATGGGCCGGACGGAAGGCTGCCCGCAAAACGGGAAGAGTCTTATAGGGATCACAGGCACCACACATGAACACATCAAGCGCCGCATAGGACCGCTCCGGCCACGTATGAATGGTGATATGGGACTCGGCCAGCACCAGCACACCCGTGATTCCGCCATTGGGCGTGAAGTGGTGCAGGTGGCTGTGCAACAGGGTCGCTCCGGCCACCTCGGCCGCTTCTTTCAAGGCGTTTTCAACCACGTCGAGCTTATCCAGATCAACAGCCCCCCACAGGTCGATTAATAGATGTACTCCGGCAAATTCAACGCCGTTGCACTCGACAAAATACCCTTTTGCGTTGTTGTTTGCGGTGGTTGTATTGGTAACCGGTCGTAGACGCGGCTCCCCCTTTGCCGAGGGACAAACAGCACTCAAACCCCTGTGGGCATCCCTCGGATTGGCTTCCGAGTTCATCCCCAGTTGGGCAAGAGAGACTTTTGACATCGCTCCCACTCCTAACCAGTAGATGGACCAGAACGAATGAACAGGGGCGCGTTTCTCGCCGATTTCGGCGGCCACTGCAAGCAAAAAATTTCCTTTCCCTTCTATGGTCATTGCAATTGACAACGCGCGA
>WOUV01000036.1 GCA_009773045.1 Rhodospirillaceae bacterium
ATCCTTGCCGAAACTCTGCGTCTTTGCGGTCATTGTCGCCGGGACAGCCCCGTTCGTCCAGTGGAAACCAGGGGGAGAGTGCCCACCGCCGCAGGCGATGGCGCGGATTCCTGAAAATGACTAACAGTCATAGCATACAATGATGTGTTATATTTATGGTTCATAGAGTCTTCATAAACAAACGTAAAAACATTTGCATTTGATAAAGTGTCCGTGTTACGGTTCGCGCTGTTCTTTAGGAGTGTCATTCCGATGGACCGTGCGAGCAGAGATTGGGAGGTCTGGTGGTTCCAAGAAGGATCGTGGAGAAACATGATCCACGACGGTTCTGCCAGGACGGCAAGGGTCCATCGGAATATTCTGGAACGAGCAGTGTACTTCATGATCTTCTTATAAATGGTTCAGAAGAGGGAATCATTGAAAGGAACAGAATGTTGCTGGCAACGATGGCGGGATAGAACGCACAGCGCCTTTTCGGCGGGCAAAACGGCGCCGCCGGGACGGGCAAGGAAAAGAACATTCGCCAGTGGCGAGTTCCCGGCCGGGCTGTGGCCCGGCGGCTCGCGCTGAGTGCCCATCGATCAGGACGGATCTTCTTCCGTTCCCCGCAGGTGCGGCCGTGGCCAAGGTATCGAGTCGCGCGACTCGAGTCCCCCCACTACGGATGATGCGGCTTTCTTCACAGCATTAGAAACACGACGGACACGACAGAGCGAAAGGGAACTTCAGTCATGGCTAAGCAAATCATCGGGCGTAATGCCTCGTCGGGCGCCTATACTCTTACGAGTGGGAATAGCGTTGCGCTGGGATCATGGACCGGATAGGGTTCCGGAGTCGCCACCCCGTGGGTGGGCGGCGACGACGTTTATGTGGTCGGCACGGCGGCGGAATTGACGGCGACCACGAACGGGGTGCTGCTGGGCGCATCGTTTGGAACAGTCTCCGACACCAGCACCATCGCCGCCATGCGGACGAACGGCAATGTTGATTACGTCGTTCTCAAGGACACCCTGGCGAACATCAACACCGCGACCAACAAAACCGCGCTCGCAAGCCTCCTGGATGTAGGCACCGATAATGCTCTGCACCTGAAATCGGCCCTGGAAACGGACAGTGTCACCGGCCCCGGCTTCATCATCGCCATCACCGGCACCGACGTTCTTCCCACCACCACCAGCACCCTCATCACGGCCGCGACCACCTCGGCGCTGAACACGCTGGCGAATGATTTAGACTCTAGCGGCACTGCGGCAAATGAAGTCCCCCTCTATGTGATAGGAACCGGGGCGAGTGTCAGCGGCATCACCAATGCCAATCGCGATGCTCTGGCCAACGGTCAGGTCAAGGGGCTGATTGTCGAAGGCGCGACAAGCCAGGTTAACATCAGCAAGGCAACCCTCGAAAAACTGTCCGTTCTCAATACCAGCACGAATGCGTCGGGTGTTCTGGCCCTCTCCGCCTCGGAGACCGACATCAAGGCCATCATGAACGCGACGACGGGCACCAACCTTGATGCCAAGAACAATCTCGCCGCTTCCGCCATCACGACTCTCAGTGTGTCGAGCACGGGCAACTCGGTCACGCTGACGGCGAACGAACTGGTGACCTTCGCGGCGACGTTCGCGGGGTACGGCCTGGCCGGAAGCACGACTGTCGTCCTCAACGATACCCTCGCCAACATCAAGGCCGCCCTGGCGGATAGTACGGCGAGCACCACGTCGGGCACCCAGCCGTACGAGGCGCTCAAGAGTCTCGTTGACGGCGGGGGGGGGGCATGGCCGTCAAAGTGAATGCCGCCGCCGCCGGCGCACCCAGGTGGCCCTCACGCTTACCTTGAGCGCGGATGAAGCCGCCGCTCTGGATGCGCTCTATGTGACGGAAAAAATCACGATCGACGAGCCAACCGGGAAAGCGGCCGTCATCACCGTCAAGGGCACGGCGGCGGAGATCACAGGACTAAGCTCTGGCACCGGGGCGTTGAGCCTCCCCACGTTTGGGCAGATCGACGCGCTGACCGTTACCAACCCGCTTGAGACTCTCACAGCCTCCAATGTCACCGCGCTTCGCGGGTTGCAAGATACCACGAACGGCAAAGTTTCCGTCCTTATGGCCACTCTGCCGCAGGTGGCGACCACTGCGGCCGATGCCCTGGGCGCTGTTGCGGATACGGGCCAGAAACCGGTCAACGTCTATCTGCAGGCCAACCGCGAGATCATCGATATCCTGAATGCCGGCACGGTGTTCGGCGCGGAGGCTGGGGCGGCGCTCAGCGGGAAATCGGTTGTGCCGAGCGGCGTTGATGGCGTGCGTCTCGATCCCGCCGCCTTCCCTGTGTCAACCCCCACAACCCTCCAGCTCTCCGTCGCGGCGTTGCGCACGGCGCCGGTGGACAAGACCGGCAGCAGCGTTTCGAGCGTGGTCGTGGCCGACACCAGCGCCAGACTCAAGTCCCTGTTGACGAGCACGACGGATGTGAACGCAACGGCGCGTACCAACCTTGAGCGCCATCACCGCTCTTCAGGCCACAGACAACGGAGGGGTTCTGAAACTGCAACTGACGGCGGCAGAACTCGTCGCCTATGTCGCCAACCTGGGCACCAAGACCATCAGCGGCAACACGGTGATCAACGTTGCCGATTCGTTTGCCAACATCAATACCGCGGTAACCAGCGCCAATGCCGCGGTGTGGGCGAAGGCGGCGAAAATTTACATCACGGACACCTTCGACACCCTGAATGGTTCGATCTCGGTGGGGACGGCGACGGTGCTCAACGCGGCGATCATTCGCAAGTGGCAAAGCGGCGAGCCGGCCGGAACAGCCGGTCTGGCGGGGGCAAGATCATCGCCGTGGCCACGGACGCGACCGGATGGCAGACCGCGGCGGCGGTGGCGGCGGTGGGAGAGACCCCTGCTGTCCCTGCTCTCACCCTCAATACTGCCGCGACAACCCTGGGCGCGACGGCGGTGACGACGGCTGGGGCGAAGCAGAGTGCCGTTGATTTGTTCGTGCAGGCCCCTGCCGTCACGATCAACCCCGCCGTGGCGAATGGATACGGAGTCGTCACGACCGGTGGCGTGCAGACGGGAATCGACGGCTTCATCGTCAGTGATGCCGGTGCGAGCACACCAGGCGTCATCACGGTCACGCCCGCGACTGACAAGATTCTGGCCCTTCCCTCCACCACCACCTACAAAAACTACGATTTCGAGAGCCTGAATCCGACGGTGACGCCCGCGGTGACCATGACGGTCACGAAGGCTGAGCTGACTGGCATCATCAACGCCACCGCCACCACCCTTACCGACCTTACCAAGTATGGGGTGACGACCTTTACGGTCTCGGACGCGGACGGCGGAAGCGGCGAAACCCCCCTGGTGCTGACGAAAGCGCAGGCGGCTTCGCTTGCCACCAGCAAGATCGGCTTTAATGCCGACTCGGCTGTCACTGTGAACCTTACATCCACCGAAGCGGGATTGACGAGTACCACGCCCCTGACCGGCGTCACCCTTCCCGCGGGAGTGGATTACATCAGTGTGGGCACCGATACCGCCACACCGGTCACCATCACCCTGACCGCGACGCGCCTCAAGGCCCTGACCGATGGAGGCGTGCTGTTGCCAGAGGGCAACTGGGTCGTGGTGAAGGACGGTTCACTCACGGAGATCATGAAACTGAGCGCCGCGGCGCTGGCCGGGGTGGACCGGCTGGAAAACAGCGCCGGCAATTATAGCTGGTGGGATACCATTCCGCTCAGTGGCGAGTTCAAGCTTTCGATCGCGCAGATGAAGGAGATCGTTCGCATCGCCCAGACCGCCAATGTGGGGGAAAGCTGGCCCCAGGGCGTGTGGACGCAGAACGGGATCATCATCGAGGACACGGCGGCCAACCTGAAGGCGTTCCTGAACTCCGCCAGCAGCAGCACGACCTCCGATCTCAACACCGCCAACGCCACGTTCCTGAAAAGCCTGTTCGATACCTGGGGGACGTCGGTCACCTCAACCGTAACGTTGCGCGTGGCTGGCGGCGAAACGCTGACGCTGACGGTCACCGAGGCCAAGGCGTTGCTGCCCACCTATACTGATCTTTACAGCACGCGCGCCCTCTCGTTCGATGCCGTGGGCGGCCAGGTCGTCGTTGCGGATCTGTCAACCACGATCGGCAGCGCCATCAACAGCAACACGCGGCTTGTCAAAAGTTTGTCCGGCATTGGCGTGGATGGGTTCGATGCCCTCAACAACATCGTGAACCTGACCATCACGCAGGCCAAAGCCCTGGCCGATGGCAATCTGCGCTTCAACACCGCCTCCGCCGACCCCGCGGCGTTTGACCGGGTGAATGTCTCGGCCACCGCGGCGGAGATCAAGGCGTTGACCGCGACGGTCGTGAAGAAGATGTTGCAGAACGACTTCACCACGATCAAGCTGATCGGCACGGCCAATCTCGACCTGACCCTCACCAACGTGCGCACCCTGACGCAGGTGGTCGATGTCGACCCGACGCAGGTGGTCAATAACAAATCGCTGACCCTGGACACAGGGGCCAAGCTGGTCACGTTGAAGGATTCCGCCATCAACATCGCCAAGCTGACATCGGCGGATGTTGATAAGTTGGCAGACTTGCATGTCACGACCATTGATTCCTCCACCAATGCCGTGGTCATCACGAAGGCGCAGGCCGACGATCTGAAGGACGCGGGAATCAAGTTTGCCACCAGCGGCACGACGGCCGATGCCGTCACGGTCACGGTCACGGTGACGAGCGCGGAGGCCCTGGGAACCACCGTCTACAAGACTTCCTACACGACAACCGAGCTGGGTGGTTCGTCGGTGAAGGTGGCGGCGCTGGTCACGGCAGCCGATCTGACTGTGGCAACGGGCTTTACCGTTGATCACTGGAACACTCTCAAGACCAATGTCAACGCTCTGAAGTCGGCCACCAGCAACGCCCTGGTGTTTGATGTGGTGAGCGCGCAGAGGTTCCTGAACCCAAACCTCACAACCACGGATGTCAAGAAACTCGTCGATGAGAGCGCCGACTTGGCCACTCTGTCGAATATTGATCTGCTTGCCCTGGTGAATGCCGGATTCCGGTCGATCACCACCTCCGATGGCGCGCCGCTGGTCAAGACCGTGGTGGAGATCGGAGCACTCTACACCGCGCTGGGAGCAACGGACTTCACCGGCGTGGCGGGCCACGATGCTGATGGATGTCAAGGACACCTATGCGGCTCTGTCTGGCGCGGCAGGGAATAACGCTTCGGCCCTTCCTTTTGCCAACGCCATCATCGTCAAGGATACGGCAGCCAATATCCTCACCAACTACGCGAGCTTCTCGGATCTTAATGGTAGTACTGAGGGTACTCTTGGGGTGAGCGAGGTGGTCGTCACCGGAGATGCAGGCACGACTCTTGACATTACCGTTGCCCAGATGCCCCTCATCATCAACTACGATGTCACCTTCGAGAATGAGAACAACGACAAAATCAGGCTGGTCGATACGGCGGAGAATCTCTCCAAACTGCTGGAAGGGCAGGTCAAGACCTTCAAGGCCGCCGGCGGCGGGGAGATCGATGTCACGGACGGCGGGCGGCAGCGGCACCATCACCTTGAGCGCCAGCCTGGCCAAGATCATCGTCTCGCAGGGAATCACCTTCGTGTTTGGCGATACCGTCAAGATCAATGCGGTGGGATTGGAGACCATCACGGAGAGCTTGAGCGTCACGACGGACGATGATGTTACCCACACCGGCTTCGCCGCGTTGGCGGCCATGTATGTTGACGGAGTGGACCTGACGGATGCGACAACCGTCACGCTGTCGCTCGCCCAGGCGCTGGATCTGGCCGCTTCCGTCAGTGCCGGCCTCACGTTGACTGGCGCAACCGGCAAGATCATCATCGTGGACACGCAAGCCAACTTCAACGCGACCCCTGGCCTCATCACTGGCTTCATACCCGATGACATCGGAGCCCTGGCGGATGCTCTCAATGCGGGGACAATCAAGATCAAGGCGTTGCCCGCCACCACCGGCGGCGTCACTCCGACTGAAGTGGGGATCTGAACCTGGCCCAGGTCCTGGCGATGTCCGATGCCTCCATGGAGGTAGGGGGGGGTCAGACCGGCCATGTAAGGGACACGAAGACGGCCATCGAAGCCCTGGTGCTGAGTCACACCACCAACGTGGATGTGGCCGACCTGGATAACGCCAATGTCACCAAGATTTCGGTCACCGGCGACATCGATGCGGCAATCTCCCTTGCCGTCGCCAACGCCCTTACCGTCGCGTTGATCGAGAATACCGCGGGCACGGGTCCTGACACTGGCATCATCCGGGTGACCGACACGGCGTTGGCACTGACAGCATTGTTTGATATAACAACCTTAGGTGGTGATCCAGATCTGATCATCTCGGGAGGTGCCTACAATGCTCTGGTGGGTGCTGGTTATGTCGATTTCGTGCTCAAGGACACCGACGGGAACTTGAAAAATCTGTTGGACGGCAAGAGTGCGAGCGGCGCTGCTGCGGCTGACAATGTGCTGGTCCTTTCTGAGTTCGTCACCCTCAAGGGCACTGGAACTGGAACCTTCTCCCTGGCAAGTGATACCAACGCCATCACGATAACCACCACCCAGGCTGATCTTCTGAAAGGCATTGCGGATGCGAGCTTCCTCGCCAATGGCCAGAAGGTCAGCGTCTCGGTGGCCGATAATGGCGCGTTGGCAACGACTCTCGGCACCGATCAGACCTTCTGGAAGGCTCAGGGCATCACGCATGTAGATCTCCCGGACGATGCCAACGACGCGGTTGACACCATCGCCGATAGCATAATCACGGTCACGGCAGCCAATGCCGCGCTCCTCATCACCAACGGCATCAAAATTTATGTGGACACTGGTGAGACCGCGGTGGTGCAGGGGACCAATGTTACTGATGTGCTGGCCTTTATCACTGCCGCGAATACTGCCGCCCTCGGCACCGATGGTCAACCCAACACCTTTGACGATGGTCTGTCCGTCACGGACTTCGGCATTTCCTCCGTCACGGTGGCGGGTGGTGGTGATTTGACCCTAGACATAAGCCAGGTCGGACCTTTCGCCACCAGCGGAATCAAGCTTGACCCCTCCCTGAACGTGACGGTCAATGTGACTTGGGGGGGAACCGATGGAGGTGGCCTCCTGCCTCTGCTGGGCAGCCTCGGCGCGATCAACGTTGATAATGTCGTCATTAGCACTGGCAGCAACATCAAACTCAACGTGACTCAGGCTCAGGCACTCCTCGCGAGCGGTCTCACGCTGTCGTTGTCGGGCGAGAACACGATCATCCTGGAAGACAGCGGCACGAACATCGCCAAGCTGACGAAGGGGCAGGCGGCGGCCCTTGCCACCATCGGGATCCACGAAATCAACCTGACGGGTACTGGCGGAACCGCCACCCTGACGGTCGATCGTGCGGTGGCGCTGGGGAGTAACGGCATCAGCTTCATGGACTCGAGGAGCGACATCGTGATCGTGAGCGATACCCTGACAGCCCTGAACAGCCTGGACGCAGCCAAGATCGCCGATCTTGATGCGGCAAACGTGAAGTTCCTCGACTCCCGCACCGATGCGGCAACGCTCACCACGGCCCAGGCCAACGCCTTGGCCAGTGCGGGCATCGCCTATGTCGCGGGGGACGATGTTGTTCTGAAGGGAACATCAGCGCTTCTCGCGACCGCCTTCGCGGGTGGCCTTGCCGCCAAGCTGGGGGAGATCGGCGTTGATGCGATCGAGTCCACGGATGCCACCTCGAATACCCTCATCCTGACACCCCAGGTGATCATCGACTTGGCCGTGGCCAACGTGGCCGTCGTCACCAATGCCAGCAGTGTGGAGGTGGCGGGCACGGCGGCGGAGTTGTCGGCGTTGGATCCAGCGGATGTGCACTTCCTCACGGAGCAGGGCATCACCGTGGCGGCGCTCACCAATGCTTCCGGTGATGATGCCGTCGATGCCGCGGTGCTGGCCGCTTTCGCCATCGAAGGCATCGCCATTGAAGGCATCGCCATCATCCCGGACGGGAGTGCCGCTCTGAAGGTTGCCCTCAACGCCAGCACCGCCGCGCGGTTCGACGTGGAACAGCTTCAGGATGCCGCCGACTCCTACTTTGAGGGCACCTTGGCGGCTGCGGATATCGCCGTCGAACCGGGCGCCCGGCTGACGGTGGCCCAGTTCCAGACCCTGAACGAGTTGGAGTTGTTGGACCCGGACCTCATCGCGGCCGGCGCCATCACCATCGCCGACAGCTATGCCGAACTGCGGGCCTTCCTTGACGACGGGGCGAGCGTTGAGAATTTGGGTGTCGTCGGCGGGTTGGTGCTGACCGATACGATTGGTACCCTCACCAACGCTTCCAACAAAAGCTTGTTCGTTGCCATGCGTAACGAGGCCCTCAACCATGGGCTTGACTTCGGTGGCGCGATCGAGGACTCCGCCGCGGAGATCACGACGTATTTCGGCGCAAACTGGCCGTGGCAGGTGCAGGATCAACTGGGCCGGCTGTTCGTGACCGAAGGGCAGTGGGGAATCCCGCTGGGCGAAGGCGGCGTCAGCGAAATCCAGGTCACCGAGGGCGCCATCACCCTGAGCGGGAAGTGGGACCAGGGCACGGGCTGGTCGCTCATCAACAAGGTGATGCAGGCTTCCGTCTCCTGGAACTGGGTGGACCAGGTGGAGAGCGCCTGGCTGCGATTCGATCCCGCAACGTCCGTGACGGCAGTGCTGTCCCAGAGCGACCTGAACAATACAAACGCCGCCAGCCTTGCCCAGTTGGGGGTCAGTGAACTCAAGATCATCGATGGGAGTCAGTCCACCTACTACGACGCTCCGGATACCCATCTGTTTGGTACTACCGTGACCCTCGCGGGGACTGAGGGGAACGACAGGATCAGCCCGCAAAAGTATGCCGATCTGGTGAACGGCGGCATCACCATCACCCCGGCGCCGGACGACAGTGCGGTCGCGACGATCACTGGTGGGGCGTACATAACGGCGACAAGTGCACAGAATACACAGTACGTTCCCTACCTGCCGGGAAGCACGATAACGGCGGGTACGAATGAGGGGGCGGAGAAGAGCCTGGACTATTCCGGTACCAATGACCTTACGGTCGATCTTAGAAGTACCGCCGCCGACTACGACCAGGTGACCGACGGGGATACAAGCAAGGTCACGGGCTTCAAGCATCTCCTTGCCAGTAACGCCTCGGGCAACGTGACCGTCAACGCCACGGGCATCGGGACGGTGGACGACCCGCGTGCCATCAAAACCGGCAGCGGCGATGACACCATCACCCTCGGCACAACCGGGCAGAACCGCATCATCGATACCGATGGCGGCGATGACACCCTCAACGGCACCGTGGACGCCAGTGACTCCATCCTCCTCGGGAGCGGCAACGATACCATTGCCGTCACCGGGGTCGGAGGCCCGGTCACGGCCGGCGTCAACGCGGGCTATGGCATCGACACCTTCCAAACAACCACCGGGGGCGCGTTCACGCTGCCGGGATACTCCCAATGGGGTACTCCAGACAATTGGTGGAGCGCTGGCAGCACCACTTTTTGTACTGGTACGAGTACAAAAACGTTGTCCCTCGCCAGCGTCGAGAACCTTGACGCTTCCACCGCAACCGGCGCCGTCACGGTCACCCTGGGGGGCTTCGGTCACTGGGATTACGGCTCGGTTAATGCCGCCAACGTGATGTTCGTGACCACCGGCGGTGGTGACGATGTGGTCTATGCCGGCCGTAGCGACGGCGCGTCCCATACCCTCACCCTGGGGGGCGGGGCGGACACCGTCTATGCCACGGAAGAGAACGAGGGATGGTGGGGCGCCGCCGCCAGCCAAATCGATTTCGGCGAGGATAGCGCGGCGGATGTCTTGCGTTACGACAACTTCTATGCGCTCCAGAACCGCGGCCAGTCCAATGGCCAGTTGGTCAACCTGTCCTATGACAAGGTGAGCAACTTTGACGTGGGCAACGACCGGATCATGTTCGGGGGCAACTTCACGTATAATCTCGATCAAACGGCATCAACGTATCAGTGGTGGCCGGCCTTCAACATCGACAAGGATGCCTCCGGCGGCATCGACTTCGCGGCGGAGGGGGAGACGGTTGATCTTGTTCTCAGCGAAGCCGGAATCATTGACGTTGGCGGCGCCCTGACCAAGAAAAACATCCTGGAGGCGGCACAGGAGAATGTTGCCCTTGCCGAGCTGAGCCAGACCCGGGGGCTGCTGGTCTTCACCGGCACGGATGGTGCCGTAACTCCGAATGATCTCTCTTCGGTTTATCTGTTCCGGGATGACAACTATAACGGGAATATTGACGACGTGGAACTGGTCCATATCGCCGATGTGCAGGGCGCCCTGACGGATGCCAATTTCGGCATGGTGGCAGCCGGCGCGGAAGAAGGAGCGGGGCTGACGGTGACCACGTACGAAACCGGGATCAGTAATTCGTCGGGCGCGGTTACGCTGTCAAGCATGAAAATGCAAGGGGATATTCCCTCCTTGCGGTGGGACGAGCGGATCAAGATCGTTGACACCCTCGGGGACGATCTTGCGATCACGACCTTCGCCTCCGTGGCCGTAACGGGGGATGCGGATGATCGCGCCACCGCGCTCCAACAGGCGGTTGAGGATTATCTCGCGTTCCGTGACCTGGACGTTACTCATGGAGAGCGGGCGGCACTGCTGTTCCGCTATACTGATGATAGTACCAGTGCCACGGATTACACGCTGTTCGTCGAGGATGGCGATGGCGTGAAAGACGATAGTGGCACGATGATCGGAGCTACCCAGGATCTGCTGGTCTCCTTCACGGCGGATGACAACACGATCGAGGCGCCCTGGTCTTTCCTGTCCCGATCCAATCTGACCGACCTGACAACGGACCAACGGATGGTCACCGGCAGCCACACCACAGCCGGAGAAATCGACGCCGGCAGTGCCACCCTGGTCTCAACCGGCGGGGTCCAAACCGCGTGGAATGGGGCGAAGGATTAGAATACCACGACGACGATTACTGCTGGAAACTGGAGTGAGGTGGGGAGTTGGGCGCTGAACGCGGCGATTACCGTCGCCTCGGGAATGGCCCACGGCAATACCATCCAGATCAAGGCTCCGGACGCGATGGAGGCGAAAGTAACGGAGATCGTCGGCTTCTATTGGAACCAGAACGACAACAGCGATGATGGCACGACGGCTCCGATCGACGATGCGAGCACGGCGGGCATCAATGAGAGTCTGGCGTTGTCGGGGGTATCCGCCAATATCGGAGACGCGACCATCGATGAACGGTACGTGTCGAGAAACGCGCCGAGCGCCATGGCCGTGGTCGATGATCCTTCGACGACGAATGTCAATGAAGCGACCCTCTACTCGGCCTATGCGGCGGCCGTTGCCCGGTCTGTTTCCGACCACCTGAAAATCGCCGGCCAGCCGGCGCCAAATCTGACGTGGATCGACACGGACACGGGTACGACCGGAATTCAGGGGGCCAATGTCTCCAGCCTTCAGCAGATCCTGGAACAGTTGGAAACGTTCGTGAAAAACAATTCCGTTGCCGCGGTGGCGGGAGAGTTCATGATCGACGGGGATGTCGCTTCCACCTACATCTGGATCGACAGCAACGGTAACGGGCAAGCCACGGGCCGGATGTGGGATTGGGATGATGACCTCAAGAAACAGGTGGTTGATATGGATCCGGGCGACCTTTACCTCAAACTGGTCGGGGTCGATACCATTGAGGAAAATGCCAACCATCATCTGTTCAGTAGTGGCGTCTCCTCAGGCGCGGCCATCTAAGCGGAAAGAAGGAGATCAAGGCCGTCGCCATAAAGCACGGAACGGACTTGAAAAGAAGTGTGGGAGGGAGGCTTGGGCCTCCCCCCACACTTTTGTTTTTGTTACAGGAACGCTCGAACCTCTCGGGATGTTCCGGCTGAGCGAAGGAAAAACTCGTGGGCCGGCAACCATTTCGAGACTTGAAGCACCCAACACCGTGCCTTTGTAAAACCCCGATCCAATGCTATTCCCACCGAATACCTCCGCCGAGTTTTTGATCTGGACAAATTGACCGAAAAGCCTGACCATCTATCAGTTTAGCGCAATGGGTTGTTGACGGCAGGAATCTGCGTGTGATTCAAGGGGTCTGGCTTTGATGGAAGGGGGACTCAAATCGTG